>CAYVGD010000230.1:0-4950 GCA_964450095.1 uncultured Polaromonas sp. | reverse complement strand
CTGTCCACCCAGCTCAAGCAGTTCCTGTTCGCGCAGCTCTACCGGCATCCGCAGGTGATGCACACCACCGGCCAGGCCCAGCTGATCGTGCGCGAGCTGTTCACCGCCTACATGGCGCAGCCCTCGGCGATGCCGCCCGACCACGCCGCGCAGGACGACCTGCCGCGTGCGGTGGCCGACTACATCGCCGGCATGACCGACCGCTTCGCCACCCGCGAGCACGAGCGCCTGACCGGACGGCGCCTGTTGTGAGCGCGGTCGTGACGTCTTCGGGCCGCGCCGCAGCACTGGTGGTGCTGGGCGGTGTGGTTGCAGCCTTGCAGGTGGGCAAGCTTCCGCCGGCACTCCCGGCGCTGCAGGCCGAACTGGGCATCAGCCTGGTGCAGTCGGGCTTCCTGCTGTCCATGGTTCAGCTGGCCGGCATGCTGCTGGCCATCTTCGTGGGCCTGGCGGCCGATGGGGCTGGCCTCAAGCGCAGCATGGTGGCCGGTCTCGTGCTGCTGGCGCTGGCCAGCGCCGCGGGCAGCCTCGCCGCCGCGCCCGGGATGCTGCTGGCGCTGAGGGCTGTCGAGGGCCTGGGCTTTCTCATGGCCGTGCTGCCTGCACCGGCCCTGATTCGCAGGCTGGTGCCACCTGAGCGCCTGGCAGGCATGCTCGGGGTGTGGGGCAGCTACATGCCCCTGGGCACGGCGCTCGCGCTGCTGGCTGGGCCGCTGGTCATTCCGCTGTGGGGTTGGTCGCTGTGGTGGGCCTTGTTTGCCGCGGTGTCGGCGCTCATGGCCTGGGCGCTTCACCGGGCCGTGCCGGCCGACCCGCAGCCCCGCGCTGCCGGGGTGCCGCCGCCCGGGGCGGCCACGGCAGGTGCACCGCCCGAGGCAGGGATCGGCGAGCGCTTGGCGCGCACGCTCGCGCACCCGGGCCCCTGGCTGGTCGCGCTGACATTTGCCGTTTATTCCTCTCAGTGGCTGGCGGTGGTGGGGTTCCTGCCTTCCATCTACGCACAGGCCGGGATGGGCGGCGCCTGGCTGGGCGTGCTCACCGCCGGGGCCGCCGTGGTCAACATTGCTGGCAACCTGGCGTCCGGCCGGCTGCTCGGGCGAGGCTGGCAGCCACCGCACCTGCTGTGGATCGGCTTTGCCTGCATGGCTGCAGGCAGCACCCTGGCCTTCGCTGCGCAGACCGAAGCCCATCCCTGGGTGCGCTATGCCGGGGTGCTGCTGTTTTCCAGTGTGGGCGGGCTGGTGCCGGGCACCTTGTTTTCACTGGCGGTTCGGCTGGCCCCCGGTGAGCGGCAGGTCGCCACCACCGTGGGCTGGCTGCAGCAGTGGTCTGCCCTGGGCCAGTTCGCCGGCCCCCCCGTGGTTGCCTGGGTGGCCGCCGGGGCAGGGGGCTGGCATCTCACCCCTTGGGTGACCGGTGCCTGCTGTGCCACCGGCGCGCTGCTGGCCTGGCTTGCCGGCCGGTTGCTCCGCCGCCTGCAGGGAAGAAGTTAATCAGAATCATTTAATTGGGGTCAGATACCGATTCGGGGATTAGACTTCGCGCATGGCCCGCCAACCCCGTCTGACCGTCCCCGGCTACCCACACCATGTGATCCAGCGCGGCAATGACCGCCAGGTGATCTTTCGTGATGACCAAGACCGCTCGCGGTTCCTCGCCCTTCTGGCAGAGCAGGCGCAGCAGGGCGAGGTGGCGATTCACGCTTATGTCCTGATGGACAACCACGTGCACTTGCTGCTGACCCCACAGACCGACACTGGACTGCCGCGGCTGATGCAGGCGGTGGGGCGCAGCTACGTTCGCTATTTCAACAGCCGCCACGGACGCACCGGCACGCTCTGGGAAGGGCGGTACCGCTCCAGCCTGATCGAGACCGATCGGTACCTTTTGGCCTGCATGGCCTACATCGACCTCAACCCGGTCCGCGCCGGCATGGTGGACGACCCTGCGCATTACCCTTGGTCCAGCCACAGGCACTACATTGGACAGTTGCCCACCAAATGGATGAGTGCGCATGCACTGATCTGGAACCTGGGCAACACACCGTTTGCCCGGGAAGCGGCCTACGGCGACCTCGTGCGCGCCGGCTTGAGCGCTTCGCAGCAAGACGCATTGACCCGTTCCGCCCTGACGGGATGGGTGCTGGGATCGGGTTCTTTCATCGAAGGTCTGCAAGACAGCACGGCGCGCCGGCTGGTGCCAGGTCGCCCCGGGCGCCCCAACCGCCAAAAATCCGAGGTGCCTGAATAAAGTGGAACAGGGCTGATTGATGTGTCCCCAATTTAGTTTCAGCGAGAGGTGCCCCCAAATAAACGGTATCTGACCCCAATTATTTCTGTTGGCAGGACCTTTGCGAGGCCGTATGCTCCGCCATTCGGTTTTTTGAACATTGGGGATTGCCATGACCACGGCTGCTGAACTGGAACATTCGCAACAACACGGCCTGTACTCGGCGCAAAACGAGCATGACGCCTGCGGCGTGGGCTTCGTGGCGCACATCAAGGGCCAGAAAAGCCATGCCATCGTCCAACAGGGTCTGAAGATCCTGGAAAACCTGGACCACCGCGGTGCCGTGGGCGCGGACCCGCTGATGGGCGATGGCGCCGGCATCCTCATCCAGATTCCCGATGCGCTCTACCGCGAGGAAATGGCCGGCCAGGGCGTCGCCCTGCCGCCCGTTGGCGAGTACGGCGTGGGCATGGTGTTCCTGCCCAAGGAGCATGCTTCGCGCCTGGCCTGCGAGCAGGCCATGGAGCGCGCCATCCGCCTGGAAGGTCAGGTGCTGCTGGGCTGGCGCGATGTGCCCGTGAACCGCGACATGCCCATGTCGCCCACTGTGCGCGAGAAAGAGCCCGTCATCCGCCAGGTGTTCATCGGCCGCGGAAGCGACGTGATCGTGCAGGACGCGCTGGAGCGCAAGCTCTACGTGATCCGCAAGACCGCCAGCGCCGCGATCCAGGGCCTCAAGCTCACGCACAGCAAGGAATACTACGTCCCCAGCATGTCCAGCCGCACCGTGGTCTACAAGGGCCTGCTGCTGGCCGACCAGGTGGGCACCTATTTCCTGGACCTGCAGGACGCGCGCTGCGTCTCGGCCATCGGCCTGGTGCACCAGCGCTTTTCCACCAACACCTTCCCCGAGTGGCCGTTGGCGCACCCCTACCGCTACGTGTCGCACAACGGTGAGATCAACACCGTCAAGGGCAACTACAACTGGATGAAGGCGCGCGAGGGCGTGATGTCGTCCCCCGTGCTGGGCGAAGACCTGCAAAAGCTCTATCCCATCAGCTTCGCCGGCCAGTCCGACACCGCCACCTTCGACAACTGCCTCGAACTGCTGACGATGGCCGGCTACCCGATCAGCCAGGCCGTGATGATGATGATCCCCGAGCCTTGGGAACAGCACGCCACCATGGACGAGCGCCGCCGCGCCTTCTATGAGTACCACGCGGCCATGCTCGAGCCCTGGGACGGCCCGGCCTCCATCGTGTTCACCGACGGCCGCCAGATCGGCGCCACGCTGGACCGCAACGGCCTGCGCCCCTCACGCTACTGCGTCACCGACGACGACCTGGTGATCATGGGTTCGGAGTCCGGCGTGCTGCCCGTGCCCGAGCACAAGATCGTGCGCAAGTGGCGCCTGCAGCCCGGCAAGATGTTCCTGATCGACCTCGAGCAGGGCCGCATGGTGGACGACGAGGAAATCAAGGCCACGCTCGCCCACAGCAAGCCCTACAAGCAGTGGATCGAGAACCTGCGCATCAAGCTCGACGACGTGCAGGCCGAAGGCACCCAGGCGCCCGCCGCCAAGCAGCCCGAACTGACGCTGCTGGACCGCCAGCAGGCCTTTGGCTACACACAGGAAGACATCAAGTTCCTGCTGTCCCCCATGGCCATGCTGGGCGAGGAGGGCACCGGCTCCATGGGCAACGACAGCCCGCTGGCGGTGCTGTCCAGCAAGAACAAGCCGCTGTACAACTACTTCAAGCAGCTGTTCGCCCAGGTGACCAACCCGCCGATCGACCCGATCCGCGAGGCCATCGTGATGTCGCTGGTGTCCTTCATCGGCCCCAAGCCCAACCTGCTGGACATCAACCAGGTCAACCCGCCCATGCGCCTGGAGGTGAGCCAGCCGGTGCTGGGCAAGGCCGACATGGCCAAGCTGCGCAACATCGAGGCCTTCACCCAGGGCAAGTTCCGCAGCTACACCCTGGACATCACCTACCCCATGGACTGGGGCCACGAAGGCGTGGAAGCCAAGCTGGCCTCGCTGTGCGCCGAGGCGGTGGACGCCATCCACGACGGCAAGAACATCCTCATCGTGAGCGACCGCGGCGTGAGTCCCACGCAGGTGGCCATTCCCGCAGCGCTGGCGCTTTCGGCCATCCACCAGCACCTGGTGCGTGAAGGCCTGCGCACCACCGCCGGCCTGGTCGTGGAAACCGGCTCTGCCCGCGAGGTGCATCACTTCGCCGTGCTGGCCGGCTACGGTGCAGAAGCCGTGCACCCGTACCTGGCCATCGAGACCCTCGAGGAAATGGCCGCGGGCCTGACGGGCGAGCTGGGCCCGGAAAAAGCGGTCTACAACTTCACCAAGGCCATCGGCAAGGGCCTGTCGAAGATCATGTCCAAGATGGGCGTGAGCACCTACATGTCCTACTGCGGCGCCCAGCTGTTCGAGGCCATCGGCCTGAACCGCGCCACGGTGGACAAATACTTCACCGGCACCGCCTCGCAGGTGGAGGGCATCGGCGTGTTCGAAATCGCCGAGGAAGCGCTGCGCATGCACCGCGCCGCCTTCGGCGATGACCCGGTCCTGGCCACCATGCTGGACGCCGGCGGCGAGTACGCCTGGCGCGCCCGCGGCGAAGACCACATGTGGACGCCCGACGCGATCGCCAAGCTGCAGCATTCCACCCGCGCCAACAACTTCAGCACCTACAAGGAATA
>CAYVGD010000229.1:0-4951 GCA_964450095.1 uncultured Polaromonas sp. | reverse complement strand
GCCGCTCGCCCCCGCCCTCGGCCGGGACATACTCGTACACGCCGGCCGGGCAGTAGCGGCTTTCGGGGCCGGCGTACTGGCTCAGGTTGATCTTCACCGGCACCCCTGCGTCCTTGAGCGTGAGGTGAGCGGACTGGTTCTCCTCGTGGTTGGTGTTGCTGATGAACACGCTGGAGAGCCGGTCGAAGGTGAGCTTGCCGTCGGGCTTGGGGTAGCTGATGGGCGGCATCTCTGCGGCCGGTCGCAGCTTCACATGGTCTGGGCTGGGGTTGCGGATGGTCCAGGGCGGGGTCTGCACGCCGACCTTGGGCAGGAACCAGTGCTCCACGCCGGTCATGAGCTTGCCCATGAGCGGGCTCTTCTTGAACCAGTTCTTGAAGTTGCGGTAGGTCCAGAGTTCCTCATGCAGCCAGCTGGCCTGGAAGCGGTCCTCATAGCCGGTGAGTTCGTCGCTGGTGCGGCCGGCGGTCACGGCCTCGAAGGCGGCCTCGGCGCAGAGCATGCCGCTCTTGATGGCGGCGTGGCTGCCCTTGATGCGTGCCGCGTTCAGAAAACCCGCATCGCAGCCCACCAGCGCGCCGCCCGGGAACACGGTCTTGGGCAGGGCCTGGGGCGTGCCGTTGTTGAGCGCGCGCGCACCGTACCCGATGCGCTTGCCGCCCTCGATGTGCGCCCGGATGCTGGGGTGCGTCTTCCAGCGCTGCATTTCCTCGAACGGGCTCATCCAGGGGTTGGCATAGTCCAGGCCGATCACATAGCCCAGCGTGACCTGGTTGCCTTCGAGGTGGTAGAGAAAGCCCCCGCCAAAGGCGTCGTCGTTGAGCGGCCAGCCGGCGGTGTGCACCACGAGGCCCGGCTGGGCCTTGTCGGCCGGGATTTCCCAGAGCTCCTTGATGCCGATGGCGTAGGTCTGCGGGTCCTTGCCCTCGGTCAGCTTGAACTGCTGGAGCAGTTGCTTGCCCAGGTGGCCGCGCGCGCCTTCGGCAAACACGGTGTACTTGGCATGCAGTTCCATGCCGAGCTGGAAGTTGTCGGTGGGCTCGCCGTCCTTGCCTATTCCCAGGTTGCCGGTGGCCACGCCCTTGACTGAGCCGTCATCGTGGTAAAGCACTTCGGCGGCCGAAAAGCCGGGGAAGATTTCGACGCCCAGGCCTTCGGCCTGCGCTGCCAGCCACTTGACGAGGTTCGACAGCGAGATGACGTAGCAGCCGTCGTTGTGGAAGTTGCGCGGCATCAGCCAGTCGGGCGTGCGCTGCGCGCCGGTTTCCGACAGCACCAGCAGGTCGTCGCCCGTCACGGGCTGGTTCAGCGGCGCGCCCAGCTCCTTCCAGTTGGGAATCAGCTCATTGAGCGCAATCGGGTCCATCACGGCGCCCGAGAGGATGTGCGCGCCGGGCTCGGAGCCCTTTTCCAGCACCACCACCGAGACTTCCTGGCCTTTTTCCTGGGCGAGCTGGCGGATGCGGATGGCGGCCGCCAGGCCCGCGGGGCCCGCGCCGACGATGACCACGTCGTACTCCATGGCTTCGCGGGGGCCGTGCTGGGCCAGGATGTCTTGAGAGGTCATGGTCGGGGTCTCCGTGATAATGATTTGCGCTGTCCGCAGCTTGGATTCGAAGGTGTTGTGGCGGTGCGCTGACCGCTGGTGCGACATGCGGCGGGGTCAGCGGAAATTCTAGTCAAACCGCCCGAAGACGGCGGCACGAACATGAGGAGACATGCATGACCTACAGCCTGGACCTGGCCGGCCGCACCGCGCTGGTGACCGGCGCCTCGGGCGGACTGGGCGCGCAGTTCGCTCGCACCCTGAGCCGCGCGGGCGCCACGGTGGTGCTGGCCAGCCGCCGCATCGACAAGCTCCAAGCCCTTCGGGACGAGATCACGGCACAGGGCGGCCGTGCGCACGTGGTGGCGCTGGACGTGACCGATGCGGCCGGCATCGAGGCGGCTGTCGAGCAAGCCGAGCGCGAGGCAGGGCCCATCAACGTCCTGGTGAACAACTCCGGCGTGAGCACCACGCAGCGCCTGCAGGACGTGGCGCCCGCCGATTTCGATTTCATCTTCTCGACCAACGTGCGCGGCGCCTTCTTCGTGGCGCAGGCGGTGGGCCGGCGCATGCTGGCGCGCGCCAAGGCCGACCCGGCCGGCTTTGCCGGCGGCCGCATCATCAACATCGCGTCGGTGGCGGGCCTGCGGGTGCTGCCGCAGATCGGGGTGTACTGCATGAGCAAGGCCGCAGTCATCCAGATGACCAAGGCCATGGCCGTGGAGTGGGGCCGGTTCGGCATCAATGTCAACGCGATCTGTCCAGGCTACATTGACACCGAGATCAACCACCACCACTGGCAGACCGAGCAGGGCCAGAAGCTCATCGCCATGCTGCCGCGCAAGCGCGTGGGCGAGCCCGCCGACTTGGATGCGCTGCTGGTCATGCTGGCCAGCCCGCAGAGCCACTTCATCAATGGCGCCGTGGTTTCGGCCGACGACGGGTTCGGCGCATGAAGATTGAAATTCCCGACCTCAAGAAGCTGGTGTTCGAGATGAGCCTGCCCATCCGCTGGGGCGACATGGACGCCATGGGCCACCTCAACAACACCAGCTATTTCCGCTACATGGAGACGCTGCGCATCGACTGGCTCACCAGCCTGGGCCACACGCCCGGGCCGGACGGCGAAGGCGTGGTGATCGTCAATGCGTTCTGCAATTTCTACCGGCAGCTCGAGTACCCGGGCACGGTGCACATGAAGATGTACGCCAGCGACCCGGGCCGCACCAGCTTCGAGACCTGGGCCACCCTGGAGCGCAGCGACCAGCCCGGCGTCATCCATGCCGCAGGCGGCGCCACCACCGTGTGGGTGGACTTTCCCCGCCAAAAGGCCATGCCGCTGCCGGACTGGCTGCGGGAGCGCGTCACGCCCTGAGCGTCATTCGGCGGCCCTTGGGAGCAGCCGAGCCAAACCACGCGCGCCCGGGTGTGCCCCCGGTCCACGGCGTGGCAACGGCCCGCGTCCGCGCTCGCGCTCGCGCTCGGGCTCGGGCTGGCGCCCGCGCTGGCTCTGGCGCTCAGGCCGGCTTGGCCTTGGGCACGCGGCCGAGCAGGTAGAACTCGGGGTTGGGCACCATGCCCGAAAAGCTCGCCATGCGGTTGGACAGGCCAAAGAAGGCGGTGATGGCAGCGATGTCCCAGGCGTCCTCGTCGTCGAAGCCGTGCGCGTGCAGGGCCTCGAAGTCGGCGTCCACGATCTCGTGCGAGCGCAGGCACACCTTCATGGCGAAGTCGAGCATGGTGCGCTGACGCGGCGTGATGTCGGCCTTGCGGTGGTTCACCGCCACCTGGTCGGCCACCAGCGGCTTTTTTTCGTAGATGCGCAGGATGGCGCCGTGCGCCACCACGCAGTAAAGGCAATGGTTGGCCGCACTCGTGGCCGTGACGATCATCTCGCGGTCGCCCTTGGTGAGATGGCCGCCTTCCTTGAGCATGAGCGCATCGTGGTAGGCAAAGAAAGCCCGCCACTCGGCCGGCCGCCGCGCCAGGGCCAGGAACACGTTGGGCACGAAGCCCGATTTCTCCTGCACCTCCAGGATGCGTGCGCGGATGTCCTCGGGCACCTGCTCGAGCGTGGGCGGTGGGTAGCGGCCGGTGGTCATGTCATCTCCTCTTTGGGGGCGGTCAGCGCGCATCCTAACTGCCTGGCCCGCCTGCCGGTGTGCCCCGCCGCGGGGCGATATGCTCGCGGCCCAACCTCGAAAGGAGCTTTCATGTCCGCCCCAAAGCAGCCTGCTGCCCCCGACTTTTCCCAGGTGTCCGACCCTGCCTTCAAGGCGGGCCTGGCCATGCGCCGCCGTGTCATGGGCGACGCCTTCGTGGACCGCGCGCTGGGCGGCGCCACGGCCTTCACGCAGCCGATCCAGGAACACATCACCGCCCGGGCCTGGGGCGATGTGTGGCAGCGTCCCGGTCTGGACCTCAAGACCCGCAGCCTGATCACGGTGGCCATGCTTGCGGCCCTGGGCAAGCAGCATGAACTCAAGGGCCACGTGCGCGGCGCGCTCCACAACGGCGCCACGCCCGAGGAACTTCAGGAGGTGCTGCTGCACGCGGCGGTGTACTGCGGCGTGCCGAGCGCGGTGGAGGCGTTCAGGTCGGCGGCAGAGGTGGTGGACGGACCGGCCTGAGGCGGGGCTTCAACTGCCCGGTCCCCGGGACGCCGGCGGGACCTGGGGCGGCAGGCGGCTGGCCGCGAGGTCTTGCCGCAGTTGGGCCACCTCGGCGCGCAGCGCCTGCAATTCCAAGAGAAGGTGCTGCTCCATGCGCCGCTCGTCGCTCTCGACGAACATCGCCGCGACCGATGCCGTCACCAGCGACAGCACGGCCAGCCCCACCAGCACCACCAGCACGGCGAACACCCGCGAGGCGTGCGTGCTGGGCACCATGTCGCCGTAACCGACGGTGGCCGCCGTGGTGAAGGCCAGCCACAGCCCTTCGGAGAGTGTCTGCACCTGCGGGTCCACCCACCAAAAACCCAGGCCGCCCAGGCCCAGCACGCCCAGGGCCAATGCGACGGAAGTGAGCAGGCCCCGCAGGGCCATCATGTGCAGGCGCAAGCGGCGGAGGTGGGGGGAGGGCATGGGGCCAATCTACCCGATCGGCACCTTGCCTCTTTCTGTTTCTCTTGCTTATATGACTGCAAGGGAAATGCTGCTGTCTGATTTCCAGATCAGGTTGCCGTTATTGATCAAGTGATCCAAGGTGATTGATCCCGAGCCGCCGTCGATGTTCTTTAGAAGGATCACCTGATCAACGATTTCCGTGCCGCTGGAGGGACTTAACTGACCTTGGCGACTGATGAAAATTTCCAAGTCGTCGAGGGTGTCCCCGTCTGTTCGAGTTGGGCTCACTCGCACATAGCGGCCCAGGTTTGAAGATTCGACTCTGGACCCTGATCCGATC
>CAYVGD010000228.1:0-4954 GCA_964450095.1 uncultured Polaromonas sp. | reverse complement strand
GGCCCTGGCCGACCCCGCCGTGCGCGAGAAGCTCACCGGCTTCGGCGTGACGCTGCGCGGCACTTCGCCCGAAGAGATGGGCCGCGCCCTGCGCGACCAGTACGCCATGTACCAAAAGCTCATCACCGAGAAAAACATCAAGGAGCAGTGAGCCGCCTGCACGCACTGCGCAGGCATTGACCGGCCGCCATCGCGCGGCCTTTTTTTCACCGAACGACCCGCATCCGTCCCGCCGTGACTTCTTCCTCTTCCTTCGCGATCGTGGCGCATGACGCGCTGCGCGACTTCATCCAGCAGGCCCTTTGCAGCCAGGGCTTGCCCGCCGCCGACGCGCTGCAGGTGGCCGGCCTCATGGCCGAGGCCGATCTCCAGGGCTCCGACGGCCACGGCGTGATCCGTCTGCCGCAGTACATCAAGCGCATCCGCGCAGGCGGCATCAACAAGCAGCCCGACATCCGCGTGGTGCACGAGCGTCCGGGCTCGGCCGTGGTGGACGGCGACAACGGCATGGGCCACCTGGTGGTCACCCGCGCGGTGGACCTGGCCATCGAGAAGGCGCGCCACTGCGGCGTGGCCTGGGTCAGCACCCGCATGAGCAACCATGCCGGGCCGGCCTCGCTCTACGCGCGCAAGCCGCTGGAGCACGACATGCTGGGCCTGTACTTCGCGGTCGGCAACGCCAACCACCTGCCCCCGTGGGGCGGTACCGAGATGCTGCTGTCGACCAACCCGATCGCCGCCGCCGTGCCGACCGGGGAGGAGCCGCCCGTGGTGCTGGACATGGCCACCACCGTGGCGGCCTACGGCAAGGTCAAGGCCAAGGCCAAGAAGGGCGAGTCCATGCCCGTGGGCTGGATGATCGACCGCCAGGGCCAGCCGCTGACCGACCCGAACCGCGCCAGCGAAGGTTTTCTGCTGCCGATCGGCGACTACAAGGGCTACGGCCTGGCGCTGGTGGTCGGTTTGCTGGCCGGCACCCTGGGCGGCGGCGCCATGGGACGCGACGTGGTGGACTTCAATGCCGACCACGTGAGCACCACCAACACCGGCCAGGCCATCCTGGTAATCGATCTGTCTGCGTTCGGTGATCCGGCCGTGTTCAAGCAGGCTGTGGACAAGCTGGTGCGCGACATCCGGGGCAGCGACCGCCTGCCGGGCGTGGACCGCATCTGGCTGCCGGGCGAGCAGAGCCATGGCAAGCGCCAGCGCTACGCCAGCCAGGGCATTCCGCTGGCGCGGGGCCTGGTGCAGGAACTCGATGCTCTGGCACGCGAACTGGGCGTGCCCGCCCTGCAGGAGATGAACGCATGATCACGTCCCTCAATCCCGCCACCGACGAGGTGCTGGCGCGCCTGGCGCCGCACAGTCCGGCGCAGGTGGACCAGCGCCTGGCGGCCGCCCAGCGCGCCCAGCGCGCGTGGGCCCGGGTGCCGGTGGAGGCGCGCAAGTCGCAGCTGCTCAAGGTCGCGCAGGCACTGCGTGCCGGCTCGGCGGAGCTCGCCCGCACCGTCACGCTGGAGATGGGCAAACCCCTGGCCGAGGCGCAGGCCGAGGTGGAAAAGTGCGCCTGGAACTTCGACTACTACGCTGAGCAGGGGCCGTCTTTCCTGGCCGACCAGTACATGCCGAGCGCGGCCAGCGACAGCCGCATCGTCTACGACCCGCTGGGCCTGGTGCTGGCCGTCATGCCCTGGAACTACCCGCTGTGGCAGGTCATGCGCGCGGCCGCGCCCATCCTGATCGCGGGCAACGGCCTGGTGCTCAAGCATGCGAGCAACGTGCCCCAGTGCGCGCTGGCGCTGGAAAAGCTCTTCCTGGAGGCGGGCCTGCCCGAGGGCTTGTTCACCACGCTGCTGGTGGGTGGCCCCGAGGTCGATGGGCTGATCGCCGACGACCGCATCGCCGCCGTCACCTTCACCGGCTCCACCCCTGTGGGCCGCTCGATCGCGGCGGCCGCCG
Source organism: uncultured Polaromonas sp. (assembly GCA_964450095.1). Classification (GTDB taxonomy): domain Bacteria; phylum Pseudomonadota; class Gammaproteobacteria; order Burkholderiales; family Burkholderiaceae_C; genus Polaromonas. The sequence goes on along the minus strand of CAYVGD010000228.1, from coordinate 2,995 downwards.
GCCGGGCCCTGAAAAAGCAGGTGCTCGAACTCGGTGGCTCCGATCCTTTCGTGGTGCTGGCCGACGCCGACGTGGAGGCCGCGGCCGCCGTGGCGGTCAAGGCGCGCTTTTCCAACACGGGCCAGAGCTGCATCTCGGCCAAGCGCTTCATCGTCGAGCACGCGGTGGCCGAGCGTTTTTGCGAGGCCTTCGTCGCAGGCGCCCGCCAACTGGTGGTGGGCGATCCGCTGCAGCCCGGGATCACCCAGGGCACCATGGCCCGGCGCCAGTTGCGCGAGGACCTGCACGCGCAGGTGCAGGCCACGTTGGCCGAGGGCGCGCGCCTGCTGCTGGGCGGGCGCGTGATCGATGGGCCGGGCGCCTTCTACGCGCCCACCATCCTGGACCACGTGGCGTCACACATGACGGCCGCGCGCGAGGAAACCTTCGGGCCGGCGGCAGCGATCCTGCGCGTGGGCTCGGCCGAGGAGGCCGTGGCCGTGGCCAACGGCACGCCCTTCGGCCTGGGTGCCTCGATCTGGAGCCAGGACCTCGACCGCGCGCGGCAGCTGGCGCGGCAGGTGGAGGCCGGCGCCGTGTTCATCAACGGCATGGTCGCCTCCGACCCGCGCCTGCCCTTTGGCGGCGTTAAGCAGTCGGGCTACGGACGCGAGTTGGCGCACCTGGGCTTGCACGAATTCACCAACATCAAGACCGTGTGGACCGGCCCGGCGCGCAGCTGAGTCCGGGGCTAAGATTTCCAAACCATCCAGGAGAGCAGACATGACCGTTTCCAACGCAGCGCGCCCCGTCGTGCTCAAGCCCGATGAGATCAAGAGCCACGACCGTGGCGGCGGCGCCCGCACCACGCCCTTGGTGTCGCCTGCGATCGGCGCCAGCGGTTTCATCAACGGCATCACCGAATTCGGGCCTGGCGCTGCCATCGCTTTCCACAGCCACAACTGCGAGGAAAGCGTGATGCTGCTGGAGGGGCAGGCCATGCTCGACATGGAAGGTGCGGACTCGGTGCCGCTGAAAAAGCACGACACCACCTGGATCCCGCCGAACCTGTCGCACCGCTTTCGCAACCTGTCGGACACCGAGCCGATGAAGATCCTGTGGATCTACGCCTCCACCCAGGCCACGCGCACGCTCACCGACACCGGTGAGACCCGCTTCGTCTCGGCCGAGCACAACAGGTGAGATCGCCTCAGGCGGGCTTGCGGCCGCACATGCCCACCAGGGCCGAGAGGCCAGCGTGGCCCGTCCCCTCGTTGAGCTCGGCCTCGTAGGTGCGCGCATCCAGCCACTGGTAGCCGGGAAAGGCCAGGCGCAGCAGCGCCTCGTCGTACAGCTGTGAGCGCACGCCGGGGCCTTCATTGGCGTGCGCCCCTGGGTCGATGCCGTAGCCCTGGATGAGCAGCACGCCCCCGGGCTGGAGCGCTGCGTCCATGTGCCTGAACAGCTCGTCGCGCTCCTCCGGCGATGCGAACTGGATGAAGATGGCAACGACGTTGGCGTAGTGCCCTTGCGGCCAGGCAAAGCGTTCCCAGCTGCAGCAGTGCAGCTGCAGTTGCGCAGGCACTTCCACACCGCGCTTTCGGGCCAGGGCGCTGGCCTTTTCCACCGCGAAGGACGAAAAGTCGAAGGCCTCCACCGGCCAGCCCTGCTCGGCCAGCCACACGCCGTTGCGCCCCTCGCCGTCGGCCACGGCCAGCGTCGGGCCGGGTGCGAGCAGGTGGCTGTGCGAACGCAGGTAGTCGTTCGGCGCCTCCCCGAACACATAGCCTGCGGTGGCAAAGCGCTGGTTCCAGCGGGCCTGGGCGCCGGGCAGGTCGCTCATCTTGGCGTCACAGCGCGTTCAGCGGAATCTTCAGGTAGGCCACGCCGTTGCCTTCGGCCGGGGGCAGTTCGCCCGCACGGATGTTGACCTGCACCGCCGGCAGCATGAGCGTGGGCATCTCCAGCGTGGCGTCACGGCGCTGGCGCATGGCCACGAAGTCGTCCTCGTTCACGCCATCGTGCACGTGGATGTTGCCGGCGCGCTGCTCAGCCACCGTGGACTCGAAGCACACCTGGCGGCCGGCGGGCGGGTAGTCGTGGCACATGAAAAGCCGGGTCTGCGGCGGCAGGCTCAGCAGCTTGCGGATGGAGCGGTAGAGCGTGCGCGCATCGCCGCCGGGGAAGTCGCACCGGGCCGTGCCCACGTCGGGCATGAAGAAGGTGTCGCCCACGAACACCGCGTCTGCAAAACGAAAGGCCACACAGGCCGGGGTGTGGCCGGGCACGGCCAACACCTCGCACATCAGCGCACCGACACTGAAGCGCTCGCCGTCGGCCATCAGCCGGTCGAACTGGGAGCCGTCGCGTCGAAACTCGGGCTCCAGGTGGAAAAGCCGCGCGAACACGTCCTGCACCTTGGTGATCTGCGCGCCGATGCCGATCTGGCCTCCCAGTTGCCGGCGCAGCCAGGGCGCGGCGCTGAGGTGGTCCGCATGGGCGTGGGTTTCCAGGATCCAGGTCACGCGAAGCCCATGCGCGCGCACGAAGTCCACCACCTTGTCGGCCGTTGTGGTGCGCGTGCGGCCGGATTTGGGGTCGAAGTCCAGCACTGTGTCGATGAGCGCGCATTCGCTGCCCGGGCCGGCGTGGACCACATAGGTCACGGTCCCGGTGCCTGGGTCGAAGATGCCGTGGACCTGGGGGAGCAAGCTCGATGCCGCGGTCATGAAAGCTCCTGGGCTGGAAGATAAATCAGTTTATTGACAAATAGATTGTTGGTCAATAGACTGTTGCCATGTCCGACGTTTCTGGGGCGGCCGGTCGCGCAGCCCCGACTGCCGCCCCGACCGCCGACCCGACTTTTCCTCTACCTGCCGCGATGACCGCCGCCCTGAACGCCACCGCCCCCCCGTCCCTCGCGGCTTTCGAGCTCGAGGACATGCGCGTGGGCGCCGGGCGGGCCTGCAGCCTGATGAAGGTGCTGGCCAACCCGGACCGCCTGCTCATCCTCTGC
>CAYVGD010000227.1:0-4955 GCA_964450095.1 uncultured Polaromonas sp. | reverse complement strand
GCCTGGTCGCGCAGGCGCAGCTCGATGGCCTGCCCGTTGCGGTTGATGCCGCCGTGGCGCAGGCCCTTCTCGCGCAGGGCCAGGCGCAGGTCGCCGGCCAGGGACTCCACGCGCTTGACCAGCGCGGCCTGCATGTCCACCTGCAGCATGAAGTGCACGCCGCCGCGCAGGTCCAGGCCCAGGTACATGGGCATGGCGTGGATGCTGCGCAGCCACTGCGGCGAACGCGAGACCAGGTTCAGCGCCACGATGTAGGGCGCATCGGCTGCGTCGGGGATGAGGGCGCGCTGGATCGCGTCCTTGGCCTTGAGCTGCTCATCGGTGGTGCGAAAGCGCGCGCGCACCGAGGTGCCGTCCAGCGCCACGTCCTCGGCCACCAGGCCAGCGGCCTTGATCGCCTCTTCCACGCGCGTGGCAGTGGTGGCATCGACCTTGACCATGGACTTCAGGCTGGAGACCTGCACCGCGGGCGCCTCGCCGAAGAAGTTCGGCAGCGTGTAAAGCGCAGCGATCACCAGGGTGACCAGGATCACCAGATATTTCCAGACCGGGTAGCGATTCATGGGGGGACTTCCGCAGGGAGGCCGGGCAGGCCGGGCGCCGTGGCGCTGGCAGGCTGGCGAAGGGGCAGGTGGCGGGATGGGCCGGTGCGGCCGCAGCCGCGCGTGGTGGCCGGAGCCGAAGGGGCGGGCGGCAGCCTGAGGGCCGCCGCCCGCCGCGGGATCACTTCATCGTGCCCTTGGGCAGCACCTGCACCACGGAGGCGCGCTGCATCTGCACTTCCACGCCCGAGGCCAGTTCCAGGCCGATGAAGCCGTCGCCGAGCTTGGTGACGCGGCCGAGCAGGCCGCCGGCGGTGACGACTTCGTCGCCCTTGGCCAGGGCGTCGATCATGGCGCGGTGTTCCTTTTGCTTCTTCATCTGCGGGCGGATCATGACGAAGTACAGCACCGCGAACATCAGCAGCAGCGGCAGCATGCTCATGAGCGTGGAGGACATGTCGCCACCGCCGGCAGCGGCGGCGGGCGCGGTTTGCGCGAACGCGGAGGAGATGAACACGAAAAGACTCCGTCTAGGTTGGAACCCCGCGCTTGGCGGGGCTGTGGGCAGGCGGCCGAGCGCGGCTGGCAGCCGGGCGGCCCTCTCGATCAGGCGCGGATTGTATGCGTGGGACTTTGCCGCGGTGGGGGCGCCCGGGCCCGGCCCCAGGGGCCTGCAGCCCATCCTCTTTATAAAGAGTGTTTCAGCGCGGCCACAGCACCCAGAGCCTGAGCGGCTGGTGGATGCGCGCGGCGAACTGCCCGGCCTGCGCACCGGTGCCGGCGAAGTAGTCGGCCCGCACCGGCCCGACGATGGCGCTGCCCGTGTCCTGCGCCACCACCAGGCGCTGCAGCTGCGCGCCCGGCCCGCTGGAGGCCAGCCACACCGGCGTGCCGTAGGGGATGCTGTCGCGGTCCACCGCGATCGAGCGGCCGGCGCTCAGCGGCACGCCCTGCGCGCCGCGCGGCCCCACGCTGGCGTCGGGCAAGGGTTCTTCGCGGAAGAAGATGTACCGCGGGTTGCTCCACAGCAGCTGGTTCACGCGCTGGGGGTTCTGCGCCGCCCAGGCCTTGGTCGCCTCGGGCCAGGGGTTGATGCGCTGCACGCCCTGCTCGAGCAGCCACTGGTTGATGCTGCGGTAGGGCTGTTCGTTGGAGCCGGCGAAGGCCACGCGCACCAGGCGCTGGCTGCCGTCGGGCTCGGTGACCTGCAGCCGCCCCGAGCCCTGGATGTGCAGCAGCATGGCGTCGATCGGGTCGGCCAGCCAGGCGATCTCGCGGCCGCGCAGCGCCGCCTGAGCCTGCGGCAGGCTGTCGATCTCCTGGCGCGTGTACCAGGGCTTGCGTTGCCCCAGGTCGGCCGGCGGGCGGTACAGCGGCACGCGAAAGCCCGGACTGCTCTGCCGGCGGGCCTGCAGCAGCGGCTCGAAGTAGCTGGTGAGCACCCCCTGGTCGGCGCCTTGGTGCGACTCGACCCGGTAGGGCTGCAGCCGGCTCATCAGCCACTGGCGCTGCTCGGCCTCGCTGGCCGCGGCCAGGCGCCGGATGTCGGGGCACAGCGGCGTGAATGCGGGCGCAGGCCGCTCGCAACTGCGCAGCTTGGCGGTCCAGGCCTCGGCCACGCGGTCGCCGTCAAAGCCCGGCAGTTCCGACCAGTCCACGGGCACCCACCGGCTCTTGGGCTGCATGAGGGCGGCCGCGGCCGGCCGCGCCGCATCGGCCGGGGCGGCGGCCGGTGCAGGTGACGGTGCGCCGGGGGTCGCGTCGCCCTGGGGCATGGGCAGCGGCGGCGGAGAAACCGCACAAGCCGCCAGGAGCACGGCGGTGGCCATAATGGCCGCCGCCCTCCACGACCTCTGACCTGTCCGACCCGCCATGACCTTGCTGATGCTCGAAGCCTTGCTGGCGCTTGTGCTGCTGGTGTTCATCGTGTGGTGGACCATGTTTTCCGGCCGCCCGCGCGGCGAGTTGCCGCCGGACGGCGAGCAGGGCCCGGGCGACAAGCCGCCGCCCGGCGAAGGCCGCGGCTGAGCCGCAGCGCGCGCATGCCGCACGCTTTCATGGCGTGGCGGGGCCCGCGCCGGAGCCGGCGTCCAACCCCTGTCCGCGCAGCAGGTTGGCCAGTTCCACGGCCGACTTCACGCCCATCTTGTCGAACACCCGGGCGCGGTGAACCTCCACCGTGCGCACGCTGATGTCCAGCTGGTCGGCCACCAGCTTGTTCGGCAGGCCCCCCACCACCAGGCGCATCACGTCGCGCTCGCGCTCGGTCAGCCCCGCCAGCCGCGTCTGCAGGCTGCGGGCCAGCTGACGCACCTGCAGCCCTTCGGCCGAGCGGGCCAGGGCCTGCTCGATGCGGTCCACCAGGGCGGTGTCTGAAAAGGGCTTTTCGCAGAAGTCGAAGGCGCCGCGCTTGACCGCGTCCACCGCGGTGGGCACGTCGGCGTGGCCGGTCAGGAAGATCACGGGCATCAGCGGCAGCAGGCCGTAGTCGATCAGCTTCTCGAACATGGCCAGCCCGCTCAGGCTGCCCATGCGCACGTCCAGCAGCACGCAGGCGGGTTCGCGTGGGACGAAGCCGGGCCGGCCCACGTGCGCGTCGAAGGCCTCGGCCGACTCGAAGGGTTCGCTGATCAGGCGGCGCGAACGCAGCAGCCAGGCCAGTGCATCGCGCACGCCGGCATCGTCGTCAACCACATACACCGTGGCGGGGGAGGTCGAGGTCATGGGGCTTCGCTGAAGGCCCGCGCGCGACCGGCGGTGGCCGGCAGGCCCGCGGGTGCGGCAGGCAAGGTGAACTCGAAGATGGTACCCCGGGGCTGCTGGGGTTCGAAACCCAGCGTGCCGCCGTGCTGCTCCACCACCGTGCGGCACAGGCTCAGGCCCAGGCCCATGCCTTCTTCCTTGGTGGTGAAGAAGGGCGTGAACAGCCGGTGGGCCACCTCGGCGGTGATGCCCTCGCCGGTGTCGGAAACGGAAAACGCCACCCAGCGGCCGGCCTCGTCGGCGCCCCGGGCCCGCCGCACGCGCATGCGCAGTACGCGCTCGATGCCGGGCGGCGGCCGCTGCTGCATGGCCTGGATGCCGTTGCGTGCCAGGTTCAGCAGCACCTGCTCCACCATGGTGCGGTCGCACAGCACGTCGGGGCAGCCGGACTCGACCGACAGGCTCACGCGCACGATCAGCTTGCGCGCCTGCAGGCTCACCAGCGGCATGACCGCGTCCAGCAAGTCCTGCGCGCGCACCGTCTCGCGCCGCTGCTCGCGCCTGCGCACGAAGTCGTGCACGCTCTTGATCACCTTGCCCGCACGGCCCGCCTGCTCGGCGATGCGCCTGAGCCCCGTGCCCAGGTCGCCCGCCAGGCGGCGCTGCTCGGCCGTGTCGAGGCAGCCTTCGCGCTGCGCATCGGTCAGCAGGTTGGACGAGCCGTTGGCGTAGCTGGAGATGGCGGCCAGCGGCTGGTTGAGCTCGTGGCTGAGCAGCGAGGCCATCTCGCCCACCATCGCCAGGCGCGCCGTGGCTTGCAGCCGGTCCTGGCTGGCGCGCGAGAGTTCCTCCACCCGCTTTTGCTCGCTCAGGTCCAGGATGGCGCTCATCCAGCCGGTGTGGCGGCCCTGGGCGTTGATCAGCGGCGCCTCGATGATGAGCACCGGAAAGCGCGTGCCGTCGCTCCTCATGAACACCGACTCGTGCCCGCTGCGCGGCAGGTCGTTGTTGGCCAGGCGCCAGGCCTGGCGGTCCTTGTAGACGTTGGCCAGCTCGGGCGGCCAATAGGGCGCGGGCGTGGCGGTGCTGTTGAGCAGTTCATGCGCTTCCACGCCCACCATCTTGCAGAAGGCCGGGTTCACGTAGGTGATGCGGCCGTCGAGGTCGCGCGCGCGCAGGCCGGTGCTCAGCGAATCTTCCATGGCCTTGCGGAAGGCCAGCGCCTCGGCCAAGTCGTTCTCCACCTTCAGGCGCCTGCGCATGTCGCGCACCAGGAGCAGCAGCACCGCGCACAGCGCCAGCGCCAGGGTGGTCACCATCGCGGTCAGCAGGTTGGGGAAGATCCCCACGCGGCCCTGGCGGCTTTCCAGCCGCATGACCAGGGTGTTGCCCGGCAGGTCGAGCAGGCTTTGCGCCACGTAGAGCTGGCTGCCGCTGCCCGGCAGGCCCAGCAGGGCCAGGCGCGTGCCATCTGCCTCGGTGAAGGCCATCACCTGGCCGCGACCCAGCCGCCCGCCCGCCATTTCGGACAGCACCTCGCCCAGGGCATAGCTGGCCACGATGAAGCCCTGGATCTGGCCGCGCGTGCTCACCGGCACGCACAGGTCCATCACCTCCTGGCCCAGGCCGTCGAGCCGCGGCACGAAGTAGGTGCTGGAGTAAGCCGGGCTGTTGAAGCGCACCGCCGTGCCGCAGGCCAGGCCCGCGTCG
>CAYVGD010000226.1:0-4985 GCA_964450095.1 uncultured Polaromonas sp. | reverse complement strand
CACGGACACGGACTCCGCAAACTCAACCGCACGACCAGCCACCGCCTGGCCATGCTGCGCAACATGATGAACTCGCTCATCGAGCACGAAGTCATCAAGACCACCCTGCCCAAGGCCAAGGAACTGCGCCGCGTGATCGAGCCCATGATCACCCTGGCCAAAGAGCCCACCCTGGCCAACAAGCGCCTGGCCTTCGACCGCCTGCGCAACCGTGACATGGTGGTCAAGCTCTTCGCAGACCTCGGTCCGCGCTTCAAGGCCCGTCCTGGCGGCTACACCCGCATCCTGAAGATGGGTTTCCGCGTGGGTGACAACGCCCCCATGGCCCTGGTCGAACTGGTGGATCGCCCCGAAGTGAGCGAAGACAGCGCAGCCGAGGCCAAGGCCGAGTAAGCGCTTACCGGTGCATGCACCGGCTTCAGTGAACGCAGCGCCCACCTCGTGTGGGCGTTGTGCTTTGTGTGCCGCTTGCGCGTGTCGGGTGCGACGTCGGTTCCTGCGTGAGCACGGCCTGCCACGCACTGTCAGTCAGTGCCACGCCGCCGGGCATATTTCTTTGCATGTCGAGTGATGTTTCGCGTGCCATCGCCTTCTTTTGCGGATACACTAGATGCTTCTGACGCGCGGTGGAGCAGCCTGGTAGCTCGTTGGGCTCATAACCCAAAGGTCGTAAGTTCAAATCTTGCCCGCGCAACCATTTCAAGACGCCAGCCCTCACAGGCTGGCGTTTTCGTTTGGGCTTTTGAAAGTGCGCTCGGCAGGCTCATGTGCCGTCCATCCCTCTGGTGCCGCTGGGAATCAGATGGCCTCGACGCTGCCTGTCACGGGCAGCACGATGCCGGTGATGTAACTGGCGCACGCCGGGGCGGCCAGGAACACGTAGGCCGGTGACAGCTCTTCCGGCTGGGCCGGGCGTTGGAAGTCCGTGTCGCCGCCGAAGTGCCGCACGCTTTCGGGCGTCTTGTCGGCCGGGTTGAGCGGGGTCCACACCGGGCCGGGCGCCACCGCATTGACCCGGATGCCGCGTGGCAGGAGGTTGCTGGCCAGCGACTTCGTGAACGCGTGGATCGCCCCCTTGCTGGCCGCATAGTCCAGCAACTGGCCACTGCCCCGCAGGCCCACGACCGATCCGCTGTTGATGATGCTGCTGCCGGCCTTCAGGTGCGGCAGCACCGCGCGCACCATGTGAAAGTAACCGTGGATGTTGGTGCGCAGCGTCTCATCGAAACGCTCGGGCGTGATGTCTTCCAGCCGGTCCGCATGCTCCTGGAAGGCCGCGTTGTTCACCAGGATGTCCAGGCGGCCCAGGCGCTCTGCGGCATCGTTCACCGCCTGCGCGCACCAGGCTGCGTCCTTGACGTCCCCGGCATACAGCTCGCAGCGCCGCCCTTCGGCCTGCACGCACCGCCGGGTTTCCTCGGCGTCATGGTGTGCGGCCAGGTAAAACACCGCTACGTCGGCGCCCTCGCGGGCGAACAGCACGGCCACCGCGCGGCCGATGCCGGAGTCGCCGCCAGTGATGATGGCCACGCGCCCTTCGAGCTTGCCGCTGCCGTGGTAGTCGGGCGCCATGAACTGCGGCGCCAGCTTCATCTCGCCCTCGATGCCCGGCTTGGCCAGGTGTTTTTCATCGAAGGGCGGTGCGGGATAAGGGCGCAGCCCGGTCTGCGGCGGACCGCCAGGCGGCTCCGAAGGCCCAGCGCTCCGGGCGACATCGATCGCATCCTGTTGAGACTGCAGCCGGCGCTGCTTCTGCAGCACAGCGTCTGCAGAAGTGGACGCTCCAGCGGCGGCGGGGCGTGGTGCCGAAGGTTGCGAGGGGGAACTCATGGGCTGTCCTTTCTGACACTGGCGCCTGCGGTCTTGCTGGAACTTGCATCTTGTGCGCCACCTGTACCGGCGCCGGATGCTGCGCCGTGTGCAGGCGTGCCTGCGGTGCTCGGGCGCACGTCGCACTTGAGCACGCGCTGCATGTGGTCCAGGGCCCATGCCTTGCTGTCCTCGCTTTCGGCGGCGGTGCAGTCGGCGGGAACCCAGGCCGTGTAGCTGCGCAGGTAAGCGTCCATGGCGGTCATGAGCACGCAAATGTCGGTGGCCAGGCCCGTGAGGATGAGTTGGCGCACGCGCATCTGCTCCAGCAGCAGCGCCAGCGGCGTGCCGTAGAACGCCGAGTGGCGCGGCTTGAGGATGGCGATGTCGCGCGGCCCCGGGGCGAGCAGCCGCGCGATCTCGCCCGGCTCTGCCGGCAGGCTCAGGCAGTGCCGCACCATGGCCTGGAAGTTCGAGCGCCACAGGCCGTAGTTGTCGTTGGCAAAAATCACCGGCACCCCCTCGCCCCAGAGCCGCTCACGCAGCGCGTGCGTGGCCTGCGCGGCGGCCAGCGCACCGGGGGCGAGCGCCTGGCTGCCCTCGAAGTTCAGCGGGTTGATGAAATCCACCAGCACCAGCGCGCGTTCGCAGCAGGGCAGCACCTGCCGCTCGGTCGAGAATTCTTCCTGTGCCTGCGCCATCCGAAGATGTTCTTCGCCGGGCGTGCACGCCCCTTGTAGGAGCCGAGCCCTCCCGGCGATGCGAGCGCTGCCTCGGCCGTCGGGTGACGCAGGCGGTGGCCGCGCAGGTTCGACGCCTACAGGCGGTGTGGCGCGGGCGCAGCGGCCTGCCTGAGCTTGAAGCGCTGGAGCTTGCCGGTCTCCGTGCGCGGCAGGGCGTTCATGAAGGCCACCTGCCGGGGGTATTTGTAGGGCGCCAGCAGTTGCTTGACGTGTTCCTGCAGCGCACGGACCATCGCGTCGTCGCCCTGGTGGCCGGGCTTGAGCACCACGCAGGCCCGGACCACCATGCCCCGCTCCTCGTCCGGCACGCCGATCACGCCGCACTCGGCCACCGCCGGGTGCTTGAGCAGCGCGTCCTCCACCTCGGGGCCGCCGACGTTGTAGCCAGCGGTGATGATCATGTCGTCGGCGCGCGCTTGGTAGTGGAAATGACCGGCCTCGTCCTGCATGAAGGCATCGCCCGGAAAGTTCCAGCCGTCCTGCACATAGTTGCGCTGCCGCTCGTCGGCCAGGTAGCGGCAACCGGTGGGCCCGACCACGGCCAGCCTGCCGATGCGCCCGCGCTCGACTTCCCGCCCCTCGTCGTCCACCACCTTGGCGGTGTAGCCCGGCACCACCTGGCCCAGCGCGCCCGGCGGGGTCTGGCCTGGCACGCTGGAGATGAAGATGTGGAACATCTCGGTGGCGCCAATGCCGTCCATCATGTCGATGCCTGTGACCTCGCGCCACAGCTGCCGCGTGGCCAGCGGCAGTGCCTCGCCCGCGCTCACGCTGATGCGCAGCGCCCGGGGCCTGTGTGCACGCGCGAACGGCGCCATCTGCCGGTAGAAGGTCGGCGCGGTGTAGCAGAGCGTGCAGCCCACCTCGTCCATGAGCCGCACCATGACCTCTGGCGTGTAGCTCACCGACGGGTAGTAAACCGAAGCACCCGCCCACATCGGGAAGATGAGCAGCCCGCCCAGGCCGAAGGTGAAGGCCAGCGGCGGCGAGCCCATCACCACGTCGTCGGGGGTGGCGCGCAGCACATGCCGGGGCCAGGCCTCGCAGGCGGCCAGGATGTCGCGGTGCGAATGCACCGCCGCCTTCGGGCTGCCGGTGGTGCCGGAGGTGAAGGCCATCATCGCGATGTCATCGGCGCTCGTGGGGCAGGGCGGGCGCAGCCCGTCCTTGCCCGAGGCCAGCGAGGCCAGCGACTGTGGATCCTCCGGCCGGTTGAAGGGCACGGTGCGCAGGCCCTCTGCGGCGGCCTGGAGTTCCTCCAGCAACGCGGCATCGCACAGCGCCAGCTGCGGCTGCGCCTTGCCGATGATCTCGCGCAGCTCCTTGGCCCGCAGCAGCGGCATGGTGGCCACCGCCACCAGCCCGGCCTGCACCACGCCCAGCCAGGCCGGCGCCATGCCGATGGAATTGCCGCCGCGCAGCAGCACGCGGTTGCCGGGCACCAGACCGAAATCCTCCACCAGCAATTGCCCGATGCGGTTGACCCGCTCGCGCGCATCGGCATAGCTCAGGGTGATGCGGTCCGACCGCAAAAAGGGCCGGTCCGCCCAGCCGCGGTGCTCGGCCTGCTCGAACAGCCGTGCCACGAGGTTGACCGCATCCGGGATGCGCAGCTCCGGCAGGTCGTAGCGCATCGTTGGCAACTGCTCGGGCGGCGGCAGGCGGTCGTGCACGAAACGGTCGGTCTGCGCGGTGGCGGCGGTCATGGCGGGCAGCTCCTGAGGGTGGGCCGGTGTCTCGGCGCACCTGGGGTGGGATGCATCGATTGTTGAGGCCTCAAGCAGTTCGTCAACCGGAGGCTTTCCCTGAACGCTGCGGGCGCGGGCGCGCACGGCGCTGACTGCCGGCTCAATGGCGCTGATGCGGCGCCTGCGCCTCAGCGGCGGTCCAGCTCCAGCGTGAGCTGGCCGCCCCAGAGCGTGCGGCCGCCCTGCTGCACCGGCCGCAGCTGCGCCTGCCGAACCACCACGCCGGCCTGCTCGCGCGCGCGCAGCAGCCAGCCCGCCAAGGCCTCGGGCGGTGCGGCCTGCAGGCTCAGCTGGGCTCGGCCGGCTTCCACGTTCAGCCGCGCCCCCTCGCCCAGGGGCGCCAGGCTGGCGCGCAGCTGGGCCTCGTCGTAGCGGCGCCTGGGCTGCTTTTGCAGCGCGGCCGATTGCGCCTGCAACGCCTCCATCTGCTGGCGCTGCAGCTGCAAGTGCGTGCGCGCCTCAGGCGCGTCCTGCAGCGCCCGCAGGGCCGGCCGCACCGCCAGCCCCACCAACAGCGCGAGCAGCAGCACGGCGCCGGCCACCACCAGCAGCACCCGCTCGCGCCGGGTGCGCTCGGCCCAGAACCGGCCGAGCCGGTTGGCCGCGCCCGGGACACCTGTGGCGCTCATGGCAGCGGCCTCACCAGCACGTCCTCGCCTTGCGTGCGCACGCTGTAGCCGCGTGC
>CAYVGD010000225.1:0-5026 GCA_964450095.1 uncultured Polaromonas sp. | reverse complement strand
CAGATCCAGGAAGAGGCCGTGGTCATGCTGGCCGACCTCATCCAGGAAAAGACCCAGCCCGACGGCCTGGCCATCGTGATGGAGGCCACGCACTTCTGCATGGGCTGGCGCGGTGTCAAGGACCTCGACAGCAAGATGATCAACTCGGTCATGCGCGGCGTCTTCCTCAAGGACTCCAACCTGCGCCGCGAGTTCCTCTCGCTCATTCCCAAGCGCACCCTCGACTGAGGCCGCAGCGGCCACCCGCCGGGTGGCCGTCTTCCTTTTACTTTGGTTTGCAGGCACACACCATGTTGGTTCGTCTGATCTACGCCAGCCGCGCGTCCGACCCCCAGTCCCCTGAGACGACCGAGGGCATCCTGTCGCAGTCCCGCAGCCACAACCCGGCCTGCGGCATCACCGGCATTCTTTGCTACGGCGGGGGCATCTTCCTGCAGGCGCTCGAGGGCGGCCGCGGGCCGGTCAACGAGCTCTACGGCCAGATCCTTCGTGATTCGCGCCACAAAGACGTGGTCCTGCTGGACTATGCCGAGATCACCGAGCGCAGCTTCGGCGGTTGGACCATGGGCTTGGTCAACCTCGCCAAGCTCAACACCTCCATCGTGCTCAAGTATTCGGAAAAGCCCGAACTCGACCCCTACAGCATCACGGGCGACGTCGCCCTGGCACTGCTGCAGGAACTCATGGCCACCGCCTCCATCATGGGCCGGGCCTGAGCCGGCCGCCGCGCCTTCCTGCCATGAGCCGACTGCTGGCCGGTTGCGATTTTTCCAGCAGCCCCAGCCGCCGCAAACCCATCGTCTTCGCCACCGGTTCGCTGGACCGTGGCCGTGTACAACTGCTCGGGCTCGAGCGCGTGGACACGCTCGACGGCTTTTCGCAGTGGCTCCAGCGCGACCAGGCCTGGGTCTGTGGTTTTGACTTTCCCTTCGGCCTGCCGCGCGAGCTTGTGCAGGCCCTGGGCTGGCCGCAGGACTGGCTGGCCTGCATGCGCCACTACGCGGCGCTCTCCCGCGAGGACATTCGCCAGTGCTTTGCAGGCTTCTGCCAGGCCCGGCCCGTGGGCGGCAAGTTCGCCCACCGCGCCACCGACCTGCCGGCCGGCTCCAGTTCTTCCATGAAGTGGGTGAACCCGCCCGTGGCCTACATGCTGCACGCGGGCGTGCCCCGGCTGATCGAGGCCGGGGTCCACCTGCCCGTGCTGCACGCGCCGGCCCAGGCGCAGCAGGCCGCGCCTGCCCATGCCGGGCTGCCTGAGCGCGTGGGCCTCGAAGCCTACCCGGGGCTGCTGGCGCGCGAGCTGCTGGGCGCCCACGGTGGCAACCCCCGGCGCAGCTACAAGAACGATGCCCGGGCGCTGCAGACCCCGGAGCGGCTCATCGCCCGCAAGGACCTCATCACCGCGCTGGAAAACGGCCAGACGCGCCTGGGCCTTCGGATCAAGCTCAGCCACGCCCAGCGCGACGCCCTGGTGGACGATGCCAGCGGCGATGCGCTCGACGCCGTGCTGTGCCTGGTGCAGGCCGCCTGGGCCGAGCAGCAGCACCTGGCGGGCCATGCGTGCCATGGCCTTCCGCCGCAGACCGACCCGCTCGAAGGCTGGATTCTCACGGCCTGACACTGCGCACCACCCCATCCTTGCGCCATGAAGAAGTGGACAGCCCTCTGGGGCAAGGCCAACAAGGCCAGGCTCTTTCGGTCCATCACCGCGCTGTGGTTCCTGGTGCGAGACAAGCGCACGCCCCTGGCTTCCAAAGCCCTGGCCTGGCTGGTGCTGGCCTACGCGCTCAGCCCCGTGGACCTGATTCCCGACTTCATTCCCGTGCTGGGCCTGCTCGATGACCTGGTGCTGCTGCCCCTGGGCGTGATGCTGGTCGTGCGCCTGGCCCCTGCGGCGCTGTGGCAGGAAATGCTGGCGCGGGCCGAGCAGGTACACGGGCGTCTTCCGCGCATGGTCTGGGGCCTGCTGCTGGTGCTGCTGCTGTGGCTGGTCGCGCTGGGCTTTTTCATCGCCTGGCTGTTCACCCGCCTGGGCGATGCCCTGGCCGTGCTCGAGCAGCCTCCGCTGGTGCTGGCGGCCCTGGCCCGGGTGCTGGCGTGAAGCGGGCGCGGCTGCCTGCCTGGCCGACGCTTGCCCTGGGTTTACTACCGGTGGCTAGGGCCCTGCGGCAGGCTGCGTTGCGGCGTGATCCCACGCGCCAGCGGCTGGCGGCTGCGGCGGGAACTGATGCCGATACCCCTGTGGGAACCGGAGCTGGAACTGAAACTGGGGCAGGGGCAGGGGCAGGGGCAGGGGCCGCGCTGGATCACTGGGGGCGTCTGGCCCGGGCAATGGCTGTCGCCGGGCTGCTCGGTGCGCTTTCTCCGGTGCACGCCGCCCCGTCGGTGTGGCAGGCCACCGTCGAGCATGTCTCCGACGGCGACACCGTCTACGTTCGCCGTCCGGGCGATGCCCGTGCCCGCCCGGTGCGGCTGCTGGGCCTGGATGCGCCCGAGATCTGCCAGCGTTTTGGCACCGAATCGCGCGATGCGCTGGAGGGCCAGGTGCTGGGCCGCCAGGTCACCTTCAAATCCGTGGGCGAGGACCGCTACGGGCGCACCTTGGCCCAGCTGTTCTGGCAGGGTCAGGACGTCAACCGCTGGATGGTCTCCCAGGGCTGGGCCTGGTCCTACGCCCGGGGGGACGACCCGGGCCTCTACGGCCGCGAGCAGCGCCAGGCCCGCACCCTGCGCCTGGGTCTGTTCGCCGAGGCCCAGCGCCCCGAGACACCCTGGAGCTTCAGGCGGCGCCACGGCCGCTGCCACACGGGCTCCTAGCGGGCCGCGGGCGAGGCCGGGCACCTCTTCCGGACCCGCCCTGCGCACACCGGCTGGGTTGGCAGGCGGTTCTCAGTGGCCCCAGGCGGCCGCTTTCAGTGGCAGGTCGCAGGCGGGCACGGACGGGGAACGATCGGGCACCGCTCAGGAGGCGGCCCGAGGGTGCCTCCGGGACGGCACGCTGACGAAACGCACAGAGCACGCAAGGGGCGATCACGTGGCACCCAGGCAGCGCTCACGCAGCGTTCAGGCAGCGTTCATGCAGCGTTCAGGTAGCGTTCATGCAGCGCTCACGCAGCGTTCAGGCAGCGCTCATGCAGCGCTCATGCAGTGCTCACATGGCACTCACGCGACGTCCGTGGGGCAACCATGCGGCATCCGGCTGGCGCCCCGAGGGCTCTGCGAACACAGACCGGTGCGCCGCGCGTGTGCCGTCTCAGGCGACCCGGCCGCTCCGGTCAGGGCCGCACGACGATGTCGTTGCGCACGGCGCGCACGTTGCGCGTGTTGCGTGCGATGTTCTCGGCCTGGCGCTTCTCGTCTTCGGAGCGGGCAAAGCCCGAAAGCTGCACCGTGCCGTTGAGCGTCTCCACATTGATGGAGCCGGCCGAGACCACTTTGTCTTCGACGAATTTGGCTTTGACCGCAGTGGTGATGCCCGCGTCGTCCACGTAGGAGCCTGCGGTCTGCTGGCCGCGCATGACGGAGCAGCCCGCGCCCAGCAGCGTGGCGCCGGTGAGCGTGGCGATCGCGATCGTGCGCAGCAGGGAGGAGGAGGTGTGGGTCATGGTGCTTTCCTTGGGGTGGTTGAAGAAAAAAAGCCCGGCCGGCTCAGTGCAGGTCGGGCGGCATGGGGGCGGGTTCGCCGCGCATGGCCTGGGCCGCGCGCTCCTGCTCGTGCCTTCGCATGGGCTCGGAGGACTGGGGACGCAGCATGGCCGAGGCCAGTGCCGACATCTGTGTGGACTTGACCGCCGCCACCAGCAGACCGGTGACTGAAATCAGCCGCCAGGGCCGCAGCAGCACCAGCGCCGCGCCCGCGGCGGCCGAGAAGGCCACCACGCGCACCGGGTGCAGGCGGGCATAGCGCTCGAACACCGGCTGTGCCACCTCCAGCGCCAGGTGCGCCGGGTGCGTGCGCCACCAGCTGCCAGCGGTCTGGCGGATGTTCTGCCAGGCGCCTTCAAAGCCACCGGGCATGTCGTCGGGCGCAGGCCCTGGGGGACCCTCGAGCGGGTCGTCCAAGGCAGGCCCCATGCTGGCGCTGGTGCGCCGCAGTTCAGGGTCCTGGGCCATGCGTTCGTCGCCGTCGGGGCTGCGGTGCACCATCTGGCGCAGCAGTTCGCGGCGGGTCTGCGCCAGGCGCTCGCGGGCCTGGCGGGCGGTCTCGGCGGGGGATGTGTCTGGTGCCATGGCAGGTGCGGCCTTCATCCGGCCGAGCGCAACGCGCGCACGTCCTCGTCGAACTGCGCCTTGAGTTCGGCAAAGGGCCTGGCCTGGCTGGGTGCGCGGGCACGGCCCCAGGCCAGCAGCGCCAGCAGCAGGAACACGCCAGGCACAACCACCAACACCCAGTGAAAACGGTCCAGCACCAGCCCGAGCATGAGCGCCATGCCGGCAAACAGGACGAAAAGCAGCGCACCGGCGGCCACCAGGGCCCAGGCCAGGGCGCGCTGCGTCCACTGGCTGCCGGCCTGCGAGGCCTCGGCCTGCAGCAGGGCGGCGTAGGCCGAGACATGGTCGACCACGAGGTCGGGCCGGTGGACCAGGGCGGAGATCAGCGGATGCAGCATGGCGGCGGGCTGGCTTGATGAAGGACCGGCTTCACGGACGGCCGCGGCGGGAGGACAGCAGCAGGGCCACGGCCGCGCCCACGGCGGCGGCCACCAGCACCGCGCGCACCGGCTGTCGGGCCACGTAGTCGCCGGTGGCGCCCGCGTAGCGCTGCCAGGAAGCCTGGGCCTGGGAGCCGGCCTGGCCGGCCAGGTTCAGGCCGTGGCGGGCCAGCTCCTGGGCGCGCGAGGACAGCCGCCCCACCCAGGGATCGGTCCGGCCGGGCCAGCGCCGCTCGTTGAGGGCATCGGCCAGCGGGCTGTCGCTCTGGCGGTCCAGCCGCTGCTCCAGCCGGTCCAGGTGGTCGGCCATGCGCTCGCTTTGGCGGGCGGCCTCGTGCGTGGCATGGGCCATCGGTGAGTGGGAGGTGCGGTGG
>CAYVGD010000224.1:0-5030 GCA_964450095.1 uncultured Polaromonas sp. | reverse complement strand
GCGGCCCGGACCGCGCCCGCATCGCCGCCGAGCAGGCCGTGGCCTGCCCGCTGCTCGAAGGCATTGACCTGTCTGGCGCCAAGGGCGTGCTGGTGCTCATCAGCGCCGCCAAGGGCTCGCTCAAGCTGAGCGAGTCCAAGCAGGCCATGAACACCATCCGTGCCTACGCTTCGCCCGACGCGCACGTGATCTACGGCACCGCCTATGACGAGGAACTGGGCGAAGACATCCGCGTGACCGTGGTGGCCACGGGCCTGAGCCGCGAGAACGCGCGCCGCAGCGCCCCGCCCCTGCAGGTGATCCAGCGCACCGGCACCGACAACCTGCCCGCCATGAACGTGGGCATGAGTGGCTTGGGCGCAAGCCTGGCCGGTGGGCAGCCCGACTACGGCAGCATGGCCGTGCCCAGCGTGTGGCGCAACAACCGCACCCAGGCCGCAGCCAAGGTCGACGCCCTGGCCTCCGGCGGCATGGACGACTTCGAGATCCCGGCCTTCCTGCGCAAGCAGGCCGACTGAGCGGCGGAGCGTTTGAACATGGCACCCCGGCGCCTTCCTGCACGCAGGAGGGCGCCGTCTTCGTCTTGGCGCTGCCGACGTTCGAAAAACCAGTTCTGGACCCTCTGCCCCCTGGCCTGCAAGAGGTTGCACGGGGGTTGATGTGAGCGCGTGGCGGTGCAGCCGTGCCGCCATGCCAGCGGCCTGTCCGGCCCGGCCATCAAGCCGCGCCTATGGCGGCCATTGCCATGCCTGTGCCCGGCGGGCGGCCCCGGCCACTTAAAATCCGGGCATGCTTGCGCAACGCACCCTCAAGTCCCTGACCCAGGCAGTGGGCGTCGGACTCCACAGCGGTCAGCGGGTCGAGTTGACGCTGCGCCCGGCCCCGGTCGATGCCGGCATCGTGTTCCGCCGCGTGGACCTGCCCCAGCCGGTGGACATTCCCATCTCGGCGCTGGCCGTGACCGACACGCGCCTGGCCTCCACCATCTCGGTGGGCAGCGCCAAGGTGTTCACCGTCGAGCACCTGATGTCGGCCTGCGCCGGCCTGGGCCTGGACAACCTCTACGTGGACATCACCGCCGAGGAGGTGCCCATCCTCGACGGCTCGGCTTCCTCCTTTGTGTTCCTGCTGCAGTCGGCCGGGATCGAGCTGCAGAAGGCGCCCAAGCGCTTCGTGCGGGTGCTCAAGCCCGTGGAGGTGCGCGAGGGCGAGGGCGCGGCCGCCAAGTGGGCGCGGCTGTCCCCTTTCGACGGCTACAAGCTGAGCTTCGAGATCGACTTCGACCACCCTGCTGTGGATTCGACCGGCCAGCGCGTGGAATTCGACATGGCCACCGGCTCCTACGTGCGCGACATCGCGCGCGCGCGCACCTTCGGCTTCACCAAGGACGTGGAGATGATGCGCGCCAACGGCCTGGCCCTGGGCGGTGGCCTGGACAACGCCATCGTGATGGACGACTACAAGGTGCTCAACGCCGAGGGCCTTCGCTACAACGACGAGTTCGTCAAGCACAAGATCCTGGACGCCATGGGCGACCTCTACCTGCTGGGCAAGCCCCTGATCGCTGCCTACAGCGCCTTTCGCTCGGGCCATGCGCTCAACAACAGGCTGCTGCGCGAACTGCTGGCCCACGAAGACGCCTACGAGATCGTGAGCTTCGAGGACGAGCGACGCGCGCCCCGGGGCCTGGCGCAGCTGGCGCCGGCCTGGTAGGCGCCAAGGCCTGGCCATGCTGCTGTTCCGCTGGGCAATCTTCTTTTTGCTGCTGGCCGCTGGCGTGTGCTTTGCCTTCTACGCCAGCACCGGCCGGCCGCACTACAAGCGCTGGGGACTGGTGGTGCTGAAGTGGACGATGCTGGCCGCCTTTGGCTTCTTTGGCGTGCTCATCCTCGAGCGCATTGCCTGAGCGCCGCGCGGTGTCCGGCCCGGGCGGCATCCGGGCGGTGTGAACCCACAGCCTTCCACTTTCCCGTCCCCTGCTGCCGGCGCGGCCAGGCGCAAGGCTGCCGGCGCTTCGGTCAGCGGCTGCGGCCGCCCCGGTAGCGACCCGACAAGGCCGCATCCGGGTTGCCGCCCACCACCGCGCCGGGCTGGGCGCTGGCAGCACGCAGCCGCCCCATGGCCGCGCCCACGTGGGCGTGCGTGATCGCCAGGCCCAGTGCGTCGGCCGCGTCCTTGCCGGGCAGGCCCGGCAGCTTCAGCAGCCGCATGACCATTTCCTGCACCTCGGCCTTGCCCGCGCGGCCGGAGCCGGCCACGGCTTTTTTCAGCTGCAGCGCGGTGTACTCATGCACCTGCATCTGCGCCGAGACCAGGGCCGTCACGCAGCATCCGCGCGCCTGGCCCAGCAGCAGCGTGGCCTGGGGGTTGTTGTTGACGAAGACGATCTCCACCACCGCGCAGTCGGGCTGGTAGCGCGCCACGATCTCGCGCACGCCCTCGTAGATCACCTTCAGCCGCTCGGGCAGGCTCTGGCGGGCGTCGGTGCGGATGGTGCCGCTGGCCACGTAGTCCAGCTGCGGGCCATGCACATCGACCACGCCGAAGCCGGCCGTCTGCAGACCCGGATCCACACCCAGGATGCGCATGCTCATGGCAGCTCCACCGCGCCCATGCGCGCCACGATGGTCTGGGCGCGCGACATCAGGTAGCCCGAGTCCGGTCGCTTTTCAAAGTAGCGGGGCCGGGGCAGCATCACAGCCAGGCGCGCAGCTTCATAGGGAGTGAGCCGCGCCGCGCTCTTTCGGAAGTAGTGGCGGGCTGCGGCCTCGGCGCCGAACACGCCTTCGCCCCATTCCACGCTGTTGAGGTAGATCTCCAGGATGCGTTGCTTGTCCAGCAGCGCCTCGAGCATGAGCGTGAGCACCAGCTCCTGCCCCTTGCGCAGCAGCGTGCGCTCCCCCGAGAGGAACAGGTTCTTGGCCAGCTGCTGGGTGATGGTGGAGCCGCCCACGACCTTGGCCGGCCGAGGGAGCGGCTGCGCCTGCAGCGTGGCGGCGCTTTCCGGTTTTTTCTGCCGCGCCTGGCGGCGGGCGGCTTCCTCGGCCTGCTTCTGCGCGCGTTCACGCGCCCGCTGGTTCTTGTCCCAGGCCTTTTCCAGCGCCTCCAGGTCCACGCCTTCGTGCTCCACGAAGCTGGCGTCTTCGGAGGCGATCACGGCGCGCTTGAGCTGCTCGGACATCTGCGCATACGGCACCCATTCCTGCCGCCAGGGCAGGCGGCCGGTGTGGCTGGCCACGCGCCAGGCCTCGGAGCGTTGGAAGCTGGTGGATTCCGGCGCGATCCAGCGCATGGAGAGGATGCGCGCGGCGAAAAACAGCTGCAGGCACAGCACGCCCAGCAACAGCAAGACCAGAAGGCGCAGCACGGCGCTGAAGGCGTGTTTCATGCCCTGGCGTTCCCGGCCGACGGCGCACCCCTCACAGGGCCTGCCGCATCTCCTCGAGCAGCACCGCCGCAGGCGGGCGCACCCCGCGCCAGATGAAAAAAGTCTCGGCCGCCTGCTCGACCAGCATGCCCAGGCCGTCGCGCCGGCGCGCGCCGTGCGCTGCCGCCCACGCCAGGAAGGGCTCGGCCTGCGGGCCGTACATCATGTCGTAGACCAGCGCGCCCGGGCGCAGCGCCTCGGGCGCAATGAGCACGCCCGCGCCCGACAGGCTGCTGGACGTGGCGTTGATCACCACGTCCGAGGCCGGCAGCTGTGCATCGAGCGGCAGCACCTGCAGGTCCGTGCGGGCCAGCGCCGCCTGCAGGCTCGGGTGGTGGCGGTGGCGCTGGGCGATCGCCTCGGCCTTGGCGATCGTGCGGTTGGACAGCACGATGCGACGCGGTCCCGCCAGCAGCAGCGGGCCCAGCACGCCGGCGGCCGCCCCGCCACCGCCAAGCAGCAGCACGTCCTGGCCGCGCAGGCTCTGGCCGGCGTTGACCTCGATGTCACGCACCAGGCCCAGGCCGTCGGTGTTGTCGGCCAGGATGCGCCCGCCCTCGAACTTGAGCGTGTTGGCAGCCAAGGCCAGCTCGGCGCGCGGGCTGGGCTCGTGCGCCATCTCGAAAGCCTCGTGCTTGAAGGGCACGGTCACGTTGCAGCCGCGCAGCCCCTCGGCCACGCACTGCGTGATCGTCTGGGCGAAGTGGCCAGGCTCCACCCGCAGCCGGTCGTAGTGCAGCGCCTGGCCGCTCAACTCGGCGAAGCGGGCATGGATCTGGGGCGACTTGCTGTGGGCGATCGGGTTGCCGATGACGAGGTAGCGGTCCATGTCACCGATTGTGGCTCAGCCGTGCCTGTCGGCGCCCGCAGTGTGCGCTGGCGGGCACGGGTGGCGCAGGCACGCAGCGGCTGATTGGGAGCAGTCGGTGGGCCCGACAGAGGGAGCGCGAATGGGGAGCTTGAACCCGTCGTGAGCAGACCGGGGCAGGGCGGGAGAGGTCGGTAAAAGGCGCGAAGGGGAGGGCGAAGAAAGGGAAGGCAGGGCAGGGCAGAGCAGGGACGCGGGCGCCTGGGCGGGCCTGCGTGCCACGCCTTGTGCCGCCAGGCACCCCGGCCTGCAGGTGCACCTTTTAGCGCACTCACCAGCGCCGTGGCCGGCCGGTCCGCAGGCAAAGCAGCCCGGTGCCGTGGCGGCCGGCGCCCTCAGCCCGGTGTGCCCTCGGGCGCGTCTGCGCCCGGCTGTGCATCGTGCAGGTCCACGGCAATCGCGATCGGCCCTGCGGCCAATTCCGATTCGCCGCCTTCCAGGTCCTCTTCGTCGGCTGCCTGTGCATCGGGTGCGGCATCGAGGCGCTCGACCACGGTGCAGCCCACGTCGAGGCTGATCTCGTCGACCTGGCCCAGCCGCACCCGCACCAGCGCGCCGCGGGGCAGGCCCTGCGCGCCCACGGCCGCCAGCACCAGCGGCAGCGTCTCGGCCCGCACCAGGTCCTCGCGCACCACGGCGGCTGTAAGTTCGGTGATGCCCTGCTGCGCCAGGTGGCGCATCGTCCAGTAGCGCTCGATGCTGGCCTGGTAGCCGTTGTAGGCGGTGTAGGCGGCA
>CAYVGD010000223.1:0-5035 GCA_964450095.1 uncultured Polaromonas sp. | reverse complement strand
CGAGGCAACCACCACCGACAAGCCCCGCTGCAGCCACGCAGTGGGCACGGCCCTGATTCCAACGAGGAGAAAGAAATCAACATGCAAGTCCTGATCCTGGCGGGAGGGTTCGGCACCCGCATCAGCGAGGAAAGCAGCATCCGGCCCAAGCCCATGGTGGAGATCGGTGGCCGCCCGATCCTTTGGCACATCATGAAGATCTACATGGCCCACGGCCTGAGCGACTTCGTGATCTGCTGCGGCTACAAGGGCCACGTCATCAAGCAGTTCTTCCGCGACTACGGCCTGGACAGCGCCGACGTGCGCTTTGACATGCGCGAGGGCAGCACCACGCTGCTCAAGACCAAGACCGAGCCCTGGCGCGTGACCCTGGTGGACACCGGCCTGGAGACCATGACTGGCGGGCGCATCAAGCGCGCAGCGCAGTACTTGGGCGACGGCCCGTTCTGCTGCACCTACGGCGACGGCCTGTCGGATGTGGACATCACCAAACTGATCGACTTTCACCACTCCCAGGGGGCGCTGGCCACCGTCACGGCCGTGCAGCCGCCAGGGCGATTCGGCGCCTTCACCCTGCCCACGGGCGGCAACCGCGTGCCCAGCTTCAAGGAAAAGCCCGACGGCGACGGCGCCTGGATCAACGGCGGCTATTTCGTGCTCGACCGGAAGGTGCTGGACCTGATCACCGACGACGACACCGTCTGGGAAAAGGAACCGATGGAGCAGTTGGCCGCCACCGGCCAACTCGCGGCCTACCGGCACGACGGCTTCTGGCAGCCCATGGACACCCTGCGCGACAAGCACCTGCTCGAGGGCCTCTGGAGCAGCGGCAAGGCGCCCTGGCGCAAGTGGTAGCTGCACACCTCACCCCACACCCCACCCGACACCCCACCCCACTGCACACAAACGGAGGATCCATGAAATTCACAGCCACCGGCCTGGCCGGTGCCAGCCTCATCGAGCCCGAGCGGCGCGAAGACAGCCGCGGGCACTTCGCGCGCATCTACTGCGAGCGGGAATTCCAGGCCCAGGGCCTGGCGGCCCGCGTGGTGCAGACCAACCGCTCGGTCACGCTGCGAAAGGGCACGCTGCGCGGCATGCACTTCCAGCAGGCGCCGCATGCCGAGGACAAACTGGTGCGCTGTGAGCGCGGCGCGATCTGGGACTGCATCATCGACCTGCGGCCCCAGTCGCCCACCTACTGCCGCTGGGTCGGCTATGAGCTGAGCGAGGCCAACGGCTGCATGCTGCTGGTGCCGCAGGGCTTTGCGCACGGCTTCGTCACGCTGACCGACGACGTCGCGGTGAGCTACCAGGTGTCTGGCTTCTACACACCAGGCGCCGAGCGCGGCGTGCGCTATGACGATCCGGCCTTTCAGATCCAGTGGCCCTGCCCGGTCCTGAGCGTGTCTGAAAAAGACGCCGCCTGGCCCGCGTACGCCCGCGAGGAGGTGGCGGCATGATCCTCATCGACACCGCACTGGCCCGGCGCGCCGCCGAGGGCCGGCCGATCCGCATCGGCCTGGTGGGCGCGGGCTTCATGGCGCGCGGCATCGCGCTGCAGGTGGCGCTGGCCGTGCCAGGCATGCGCGTGGCCGCGATCGCCAACCGGCACCTGGAAGGCGCACGCCGCGCCTACGAAGAGGCCGGCCAGGCCGACGCCGCGCCCGTGGAGACCGTGGCGGCGCTCGAGCAGCGCATCGCCGCAGGGCTGCCCGCCATCACCGAAGACGCGCTGCTGCTGTGCCAGGCGCAGGGCATCGACGCCATCGTCGAGGTGACCGGCACCATCGAGCATGCGGCGCACGTGACGCTGGAGGCCATGGCGCATGGCAAGCACGTGGTGCTCATGAACGCCGAGCTCGACGGCACCATCGGCCCCATCCTCAAGACCTACGCCGACCGCGCCGGGGTGGTGCTGACCAGCGCCGACGGCGACCAGCCTGGCGTGATGATGAACCTCTACCGCTTCGTCAAGGGGCTGGGGGTGCGGCCTGTGCTGTGCGGCAACATCAAGGGCCTGCACGACCCCTACCGCAACCCGACCACGCAGGAGGGGTTCGCGCGCCAGTGGGGCCAGAACCCGCACATGGTGACTTCGTTCGCCGACGGCACCAAGATCTCGTTCGAGAACGCCATCGTGGCCAACGGATGCGGCATGCGCGTGGCCCGGCGTGGCATGCACGGCCCCACGGTGCCTGCGGGCACGCCCATCGAGCAAGTGGGCAAGCTCTACCCGCTGGAGGACCTGCTGGAGGGCCCCGGCATCGTGGACTACGTGGTGGGCGCAGCGCCCGGGCCGGGGGTGTACGTGCTGGGCACGCACGACCATCCGCGCCAGCAGCACTACCTCAAGCTCTACAAGCTGGGGGACGGCCCGCTCTACTGCTTCTACACGCCCTACCACCTGTGCCACTTCGAGGTGCCCAACACCGTGGCGCGCGCGGTGCTGTTCGGCGATGCGGCGCTGGCGCCACTGGGTGCGCCGCAGGTCGAGGTGCTGGCCACCGCCAAGCGCGACCTGCGCGCCGGCGAGTCGATCGACGGCCTGGGCGGCTACATGAGCTACGGCCTGGCCGAGAACGCGCCGCTGGCGCGCGCCGAGAACCTGCTGCCCATCGGGCTGGCCGAAGGCTGCATCCTGCGCCGCGATGTCGCCCGCGACACCGTGCTGCGCTTCGACGACGTGCTGATGCCCCCCGCCCGCCTGGCCGACCGGCTCTGGCGCGAGCAGGTCGCCCGCTTTTTCCCGCAACACATTCACACCCCGGAGGAAATGACCCTATGAAAGTGCTCGTCACAGGCGTGGACGGCTACATCGGCTGCTTGCTCGCACCCTACCTGCGGGGCCGCGGCCACGACGTGGTCGGGCTGGACACCGGCTACTACCGCGATGGCTGGCTGTTCAACGACACCACCCTGGTGCCCCAGGTGCCGCCCACGCTCAACAAGGACATCCGCGAAGTCCAGGAGGAGGACCTGCGCGGCTTCGATGCCGTGTGCCACCTGGCCGAACTCTCCAACGACCCGCTGTGCCAGAACACGCCGGAGCTGACTTTCGAGATCAACCACAAAGGCTCGGTGCGCCTGGCCGAGCTGGCCAAGGCCGCAGGCGTGCAGCGTTTCGTCTACACCTCATCGTGCAGCGTCTACGGCATTGGCGACGGCGACACGCCCGTGAACGAGGGGTCGCCCACGCACCCTCAGACAGCGTATGCCGAATGCAAGCTGCTGGTCGAACGCGATGTGGCCCAGCTCGCTGGCGACCGCTTCTCGCCGACCTTCCTGCGCAACGCCACGGCCTATGGCGCGTCGCCGCGCATGCGCTTTGACATCGTGCTCAACAACCTGTGCGGCATCGCCGCCACCACCGGGCAGATCGTGATGACCAGCGACGGCTCGCCCTGGCGGCCGCTGGTGCATGTGCTGGACATCTGCGAGGCGGTGGCCTGCACGCTGGAGGCGCCGCGCGAGGCCATCCACAACGAGGTGTTCAACGTGGGGCACGACGCGGACAACTACCAGGTGCGCGAGATCGCGGAAATCGTGGCCGAGGTCTACCCGGGCTGCGAGCTGAGCTTCGGCACCTCGGGCGGCGACAACCGCAGCTACCGCGTGAGCTTCGAGAAGATCCACACGCAGCTGCCGGGCTACCGCTGCCACTGGGACGCACGCAAGGGCGCGCAGCAGCTGCACGACGTGTTCGCCCGCATCGGGCTGGACGCGGCCACCTTCAACGCCCGCCCGTTCACACGCCTGAAGCGGCTGAAGCACCTGAGCGCCACGGGCCAGATCGGCGACCGCTTCTACTGGCAGCGCTGAGAGGCTGCGCCGAGAGGCAGCATCAGAGGGCGGCCGGCCACACCGCCGGCCTGCCCTCGCGGCGGGCCGGGGGCTCAGCCCAGCGCCTGGAGGGCCTGCGCAAGGTCGGCCCGCAGGTCCTCGACGTGCTCCAGGCCCACGGAAAAGCGCACCAGGCCGCCGGGGTGCGGCCAGCCCAGCGTGCGGATGGCGCGCACGTCGTAGGGCGCGCACAGGCTCATGGGGCCAGCCCAGCTGTAGCCCAGGCGAAAGCGCTGGAGCGCATCGCAAAAGGCATCGATGCGGTCCTGGGAATGCTCGGACCGGAACACCACGCTGAAGAGGCAGGCGGCACCGCGGCAGTCGCGGCGCCAGGCGGCGTGCCCGGGTGAGTCTGGCAAAGCCGGGTGCAGCACCTGCGCGACCTGGGGCTGCGCCTGCATCCATGCAGCCAGATCCCGCGTGGCCGCATCCTGCGCGGCGTAGCGCAGCGCCATGGAGGGCAAGCCCCGCAGCACCAGTTCGACGTCATTCGCACCCACGCCCAGGCCCAGCCGCATGTGCGCAAGCAAAAGGCGCTGGTGCAGCGCCTCGTCGCGCGTGACCACGGAGCCCATGAGCACGTCCGCGCCGCCCGAAGGGTACTTGGTGAGCGCCTGCACCGAGAGGTCGACCCCCAGGTCAAAGGCGCAGAAGGCCAGGCCTGCGCCCCAGGTGTTGTCCAGGGCGGTGACGACGCCCTGCGGGTGCCGCGGCCCATGGCGGCGCACCACGTCCACCAGTGCCGGCAGGTCCGGGAATTCGAGCGTGATGGAGCCCGGCGCCTCCAGCCACACCAGCCGGCTGCGCGGCGTCAGCCGCTCGGCCAGGCTCCTGGGATCCATGGGGTCGTAGTAGACGGTGCGCACGCCCCAGGCCTTCAGTTCGCCTTCGGCAAAGGCCTTGCTGGGCCCATAGGCGTTGTCGGGCACCAACATCTCATCGCCGGCCGAAAGCAAGGCCATGTCCACCAGCGTGAGCGCCGACAGGCCGCTGGGCGCAAGCACGCAGTGGCGACCGCCCTCGAGCGTGGCGATGCGCTCCTCGAGCACGAAGGTGGTGGGCGTGCCGTGCAAGCCGTAGGTGTAGCCGGACTTGCTGCGCCAGTCGCGCGCGCGCAGGGCCTGCACATTCGGGAAGATCACCGTGGAGGCCTTGTGCACGCCAGGAGGCACGGCCTCGAAGCCGGCGGGTG
>CAYVGD010000222.1:0-5073 GCA_964450095.1 uncultured Polaromonas sp. | reverse complement strand
CGCCAGCGCGCCGGCCACGGCGTGGCCATCGTGGTCTCGCCGCTGATCGCGCTCATGCACGACCAGGTGGGCGCGCTGCACGAGGCCGGCGTGGAAGCGGCCTTCCTCAACTCCACCCTCACCGGCGAGGAAAGCAGCCAGCTGGAAAAGCGCCTGCTGCGCGCAGAGCTCACGCTGCTGTATGCCGCGCCCGAGCGCATCAACACGCCGCGCATGCGCGGCCTGCTGGCCTCGCTCCATGAGCGAGGCTTGCTGAGCCTGTTTGCCATCGACGAGGCGCATTGCGTCAGCCAGTGGGGCCACGATTTCCGGCCGGAGTACCGGTCGCTGTCGCTGCTGAACGAGCAGTTCCCCGACGTGCCACGCGTGGCGCTGACGGCCACGGCCGATGCGCTCACGCGGCAGGACATGATCGAGCGGCTGCAGCTGCAGGACGCGCGGCAGTTCGTCAGCAGCTTCGACCGGCCCAACATCCGCTACGCTATCGTCGAGAAGGCCGAGCCCCTGAAGCAGCTGCTGCGCTTCATCGAGGGCGAACACGAGGGCGAAGCCGGCATCGTGTACTGCCAGTCGCGCAAGCGCGTGGAGGAAGTCGCCGAACAGTTGCAGGCGCACGGCCTGTCCGCCCTGGCCTACCACGCAGGGCTCGACAGCGCCCTGCGCCAGGAGCGGCAGGACCGCTTCCTGCGCGAGGACGGGATCGTCATGGTGGCCACCATCGCCTTCGGCATGGGCATCGACAAGCCGGACGTGCGCTTCGTGGCCCACCTGGACATGCCCAAGAACATCGAGGGCTACTACCAGGAGACCGGCCGCGCCGGCCGCGATGGCCTGGCCGCCGACGCCTGGATGGCCTACGGCCTGCAGGACGTGGTGAACCAGCGCCGCATGATCGACACCAGCGAGGTGGCCAGCGACGAGTTCAAGCAGGTCATGCGCGGCAAGCTCGACGCGCTGCTGGCCCTGGCCGAAAGCACCAGCTGCCGGCGCGTCGCGCTGCTGGGCTACTTCGGCGAGGCCAGCCAGCCCTGCATGAACTGCGACAACTGCCTCACGCCACCGGCCGTGTGGGACGGCACCGAAGCCGCGCGCAAGCTGCTCAGCTGCATCTACCGGGTCGAGCAGGCCAGTGGCCTGCATTTCGGCGCGGGGCACCTGATGGACATCCTGCGCGGCAAGCGCACCGACAAGGTGCTGCAGCACGGCCACGAGCAGCTGTCGACCTTCGGCATCGGCGCCGACCTCGGCGAGGCCCAATGGCGCAGCGTGCTCAGGCAGCTGATCGCGCGCAACATGGTGCGCGTGGACAACGAAGGCTTCCAGACGCTCAGCCTGCTGCCAGAGGCCCGGACGCTGCTGCGCGGGCAGGGCCAGCTGCTGCTGCGCGAGCAGCCCACCACGCGCTCGAGCGGCCGCCGGCGCGAGAGCCGCACTTCCACGCGCGGCCTGGCCGAAGCCAGCCTGAACACCGGGGCGCTGGAGCGCCTGCAGCGCCTGAAGGCCTGGCGGGCGGAGGTGGCGCGCGAGCACAACCTGCCGGCCTTCGTGATCTTCCACGACGCCACGCTTCGCGCCATTGCAGAGCGCGACCCGCAGCGCCTAGAAGACCTCGAGGGCGTCAGCGGCATGGGCAGCAAGAAGCTGCAGGCCTATGGCCAAGAGGTGCTGCGGGTGTGCACCGGGCCGCAGTGACGCTGCCTCCCGGAGGCCTCGGGTTAACACCGAAGGGCTGCCGGACGCACCGCCTTGGCTTGGCGTTATTCTTGCGCCTTTGATCACCGTCCCGCCTTGGTGCGGCCCCTGTATCCACCCTTTCTCGAGACACCGATGAAAAAGCATCTCCTCCTGGCTGCCATGGCCACCGCTTTCGCTTTCTCGGCCCAGGCCGACACCATCGCCAAGGTGCGCCAGTCGGGCGCCATCACCATGGGCGTGCGCGATTCCTCGGGCGCCCTGTCCTACACCCTGGGAGACGGCAAGTACGCCGGCTACCACGTCGAGCTGTGCCAGCGCATCATCGCGAACCTGGAAAAGGCCGTGGCCCGCAAGGTGGAGGTCAAGTACCAGTCGGTGACCTCGCAGAACCGCATTCCCCTGGTGCAAAACGGCACCGTGGACATCGAGTGCGGCTCCACCACCAACAACGCTGCCCGCCAGAAGGACGTGGCCTTCGTGGTCACCGCCTTCGTGGAGGAGGTGCGCATCGCCGTGAAGGCCAGCTCCGGCATCACCTCGATCGCCCAGCTCAAGGACAAGAACGTGGCCACCACCACCGGCACCACCTCGGTGCAGCTGCTGCGCCGCCATGAGCGTGCCAACGGCGTGAACTTCAACGAGGTGTTCGGCAAGGACCACGCCGACAGCTTCCTGCTGCTCGAGTCGGGCCGCGCCGACGCCTTCGTGATGGACGGCCAGATCCTGGCCGGCAACATCGCCAACAGCAAGAGCCCGGCCGACTACCGGATCGTCGGCGAGGTGCTCAACGTCGAGCCGATCGCCATCATGATCCGCAAGGACGACCCGGCCTTCAAGAAGCTGGCCGACGACACCCTGCGCGACCTGGCCAAGAGCGGTGAGCTGGCCAAGCTCTACGACAAGTGGTTCATGCAGCCCATCCCGCCCAAGAACGTGCGCCTGAACCTGGCGGCCAGCGAGGCCACCAAGGCCGCCTGGGCCACCCCGAACGACAAGCCCGCGGAAGAGTACGCACGCAAGTAAGCGCAGCGCGCTCACCCAGCAGACCCCGCAGCCTACCCGGCTGTCCGGGGTCTTTTTTCACGCACGCCACGGCCTGTGATCCCAGGCCCGGAGACTGACGATGACATGGGAATGGCAGGTCTTCCTGACCG
This sequence comes from uncultured Polaromonas sp., assembly GCA_964450095.1. Lineage (GTDB taxonomy): Bacteria > Pseudomonadota > Gammaproteobacteria > Burkholderiales > Burkholderiaceae_C > Polaromonas. The sequence goes on along the minus strand of CAYVGD010000222.1, from coordinate 2,224 downwards.
ATGACGGCAGCGGCCGGACGTACCTGGAGTGGATGCTGGAGGCCTGGCGCTGGACGCTGGCCGTGGCCGGCGCCTCCTGGGTGGTGGCCATGGTGATGGGCGCCCTGGTGGGCACGCTGCGAACCCTGCCCGGGCGACCGGTGGTGGTGGGGCTGGCCAACGCCTGGGTGGAACTGTTCCGCAACGTTCCGTTGCTGGTGCAGATCTTCCTTTGGTACTTCGTGGTGCCCAAGGTGGTCCCGGTGTTCCAGCAGGTCCCGGGCTTCGTGCTGGTGGTGTTCGCGCTGGGGTTCTTCACCTCCGCGCGCATTGCCGAGCAGGTGCGCGCCGGCATCCAGGCGCTGCCGCGCGGCCAGCGCAACGCCGCCCTGGCCGTGGGCTTCACCACCTGGCAGTCCTACCGCTACGTGCTGCTGCCCATGGCGTTTCGCATCATCCTGCCGCCGCTGACCAGCGAGTCCATGAACCTGCTGAAGAATTCCTCGGTGGCGTTCGCGGTGTCCATCGCCGAGCTCACCATGTTCGCCATGCAGGCGCAGGAGGAAACCTCGCGCGGCATCGAGATCTACCTGGTGGTGACGGCCGCCTACGCGCTGTCGGCCTTCACGATCAACCGGGTGTTCGCCCTGATCGAGCGGCGCATGCGCATTCCTGGCTTCATCGCTGCCGGCACCGGTGGGGGCCACTGAGATGCTGGGCCTGGAATTTTCCTTCCTCACCGCCGACGTGCTGCTCAAGTTCGTCTGGGGCGGCCTGGTGTTCAGCGTGCAGCTGACCATCGCCGCCACCCTGGGCGGCATCTTCTTCGGAACGCTGTTGGCGCTCATGCGCCTGTCCGGCCGGCCGTGGCTGGCCATGCCGGCCACGGCCTATGTCAACGGCATGCGTTCCGTGCCGCTGGTGATGGTGATCCTGTGGTTCTTCCTGCTGGTGCCGCTCATCATTGGCCGACCCATCGGGGCGGAGCTGTCGGCGGTGATCACGTTCATCGCCTTCGAGGCCGCCTACTTCAGCGAGATCATGCGTGCCGGCATCCAGTCCATCCCGCGTGGGCAGGTGCACGCCGGCCAGGCGCTGGGCATGACGTACGGCCAGAACATGCGCCTGGTGATCCTGCCGCAGGCCTTTCGCAACATGCTGCCGGTGCTCCTGACGCAGGTGATCATCCTGTTCCAGGACACCTCGCTGGTGTATGCGATCGGGGCCTACGACATGCTCAAGGGCTTCACCAACGCCGGCAAGCTCTACGGCCGCCCCGAAGAGGCCTACCTCACGGCCGCCGTCGTGTACTTCATCGTCTGTTTCTCGCTGTCCTGGGCCGTCAAGCGCCTGCAGGCCCGCATTGCCATCGTCCGATAGAAAGCCCAGATCATGAGCATGATCGACATCAAAAACGTCTCCAAGTGGTATGGCCCGGTCCAGGTGCTCAGCGACTGCTCGGTGAGCATCAACAAGGGCGACGTGGTCGTGGTCTGCGGACCCTCGGGCTCGGGCAAGTCCACGCTGATCAAGACCGTCAACGGCCTGGAGCCGTTCCAGAAGGGCGAGATCTTCGTGGACGGCATTGGCCTGCACGACCCGGCCACCCACCTGCCCAAGCTGCGCTCGCGCGTGGGCATGGTGTTCCAGCATTTCGAGCTGTTCCCGCACCTGTCGGTCACCGAGAACCTGACCATTGCCCAGATCAAGGTGCTGGGCCGCAGCCCCGATGAGGCCCGGACCCGGGGCCTGAAGATGCTGGACCGCGTGGGCCTGATGGCGCACAAGGACAAGTTCCCCGGCCAGCTCTCGGGCGGGCAGCAGCAGCGCGTGGCGATTGCCCGGGCGCTCTCGATGGACCCGATCGTGATGCTCTTCGACGAGCCCACCTCCGCGCTGGACCCCGAGATGGTGGGCGAGGTGCTGGACGTCATGGTGCAGCTGGCCCAGGAGGGCATGACCATGATGGTGGTCACGCACGAGATGGGCTTTGCCCGCAAGGTGGCCAACCGGGTGATCTTCATCGACGTGGGCGGCCGCATCCTGGAAGACTGCTCCAAGGACGAGTTCTTCGGCCAGCCGGAAAACCGCCAGCCCCGCACCAAGGACTTCCTCTCGAAGATCCTGGCGCACTCAAGGCCCGGCCCGGGGGCCGCGCGGGAAGGCTTACTTGAGAAAGCCGATGTCCCGCCGCTCGCGGATGTCGGGCTTGATGCGGTGCTCGGCTTCGAGCTGGGCCAGGAAT
>CAYVGD010000221.1:0-5074 GCA_964450095.1 uncultured Polaromonas sp. | reverse complement strand
GGGTCATCATGTTTCCCGAAGGCACGCGCATCGAACGCGGCCAGAAGGGCACGTACAAGACCGGCGGCACGCGCCTGGCCATCGAGACCGGTGCGCCCGTGATCCCGGTGGCCGTGACCTCCGGCAAGTGCTGGCCGCGCAAGGCGCTCATCAAGCACCCGGGCATCGTCGATGTCTCCATCGGCCCGGCCATTCCCAGCGTGGGTCGCCGTCCCGATGAGCTCATGGCCGAGGTCGAGGCCTGGATCGAGGCCGAGATGCGCCGCCTGGACCCCGAGGCCTACGAAGCCCAGGCCCAGCCGGCCTGACCTGCGCGCCAGCGGCGCTCTTTCTGCGGGAAGCTGGCGGTGCGCCCTCCCGCGGTACACAACGCCGCAACGCGGCCGCGCTTGAGCCACACCTCCGCTGCCCCAACTGCACCTCAGCTGCACCTCAGCTGCACCCCAGCTCGGCCTTGCCACAGTCCAGCGCCATCGCACCCCAGCCGCACCGCAACAGGCTGCAACAGACCCGCACCGGCCCGCCTGTGCCCCCTACACTGTCCAGCATGCGCGGCTTGCTTCAGTTCACACTGGATCTTTTTTTCCCTGAAACGTCCGGCGGTCCCGGCGCCCCCGGCGCCGCATCCGCCGCCCCGACACCTGCGGCCCGCCCTGCAGGCCGCACACGCCGGGCCAACGCGCCCCAGGGCCGCGGCAAGCGCGCCCCCGCCGTGCCCGAGGCCGACCTGTGGGCCGCGCCGGCGCTGCCTTCGCCCGGGGTCGAGCCCGGCCGCCTGCCCGCCCCGCCGCTGGCGCCGCACGTGCCCGCTGCCCGGCTCGACGAAGTGCTCACGCCGGTGAGCTACCGCCATCCCGAGGCGGCGCGCGAGCTCATGCTTTCGGGCGTGCATGTGGCGTTCGCGCTGCGCCGCGGCAAGCGCCGCACCATCGGTTTTTCCGTGGGTGCCGAAGGCCTGGCCGTGAGCGCGCCCAAATGGGTTCCGCTCTACGAGGTGGACCGCGCGGTGCAGACCAAGGGCGAATGGATCCTGCGCAAGCTGCAGGAAACCCGCGAGCGCCAGGCCCGCATCGAGGCCACCCGCATCGCCTGGTGCGACGGCGCGGCCCTGCCGTTCCTGGGCCGTGATGTCGAGCTGGTGCTCGAGCCCGCGCACCGCTTCCAGGGCGCGGCGCAGCTCGTGGGCGAGCCGGGCGCGGAGCGCCTGCTGCTGCCGCTGCCGCGCGCGGCCACGCAGGCGCAGATCCGCGATGCCGCCCAGGCCTGGCTGATGCGCCAGGCCCATCCGCTGTTCGAGGCGCGGCTGAACCATTTCGCGCCGCGCCTGGGCGTGCGCTGGACGCGGCTGTCGCTCAGCAGCGCAGCCACGCGCTGGGGCAGCGCACGCTCCGACGGTTCCATCCGGCTGCACTGGCGGCTCATCCATTTCCGGCCGGACGTGATCGACTACGTGGTGGTGCACGAACTCAGCCACCTGCGCGTGATGGACCACAGCCCCCGCTTCTGGGACACCGTGGGCGCGGTCGTTCCCAACTACAACGAGCTGCGCGGCGAACTCAAGGAATTGCCCATCCCGAGCTGGTGAGCCGCCCCCGGCGATGCCGGGCAGGCACCTGGGGTACCAGGCAACCCCTGCAGCCCCTGCCGTCCATGCTGCTCCGGCCGAGAACCTGCGCAGCCCGCGCGCGGCGCCGGGGCACTTTCGGGCAGGCCGCCTCAGGCGGCTGAAAACCGCATCACGCCATCGCTGCAGGCCTGCCGCCTCAACTCGCCCGCATGCCAGAGCAGGTGCAGGTGCGCCAGGGCCTCGCCCAGCGCGAAGGTGGTCTGGTGCACGTCCAGGGGGCGCTTGAACATCAGGGTCAGCAGGTCGGCCGCGCATTGCGGGCCTTGCGCGCAGGCCTGCCGCACCTCGGCCAGCCGGTCCGCGTGGTGCCCGCGAAGCTGCGCAATCCGGGCGTGCAGGCCTGTGAAGGGCAGGCCGTGGGAGGGCAGCACCAGCGTGTGGCGGGGCAGGGGCTCGAAGCGGTCCAGCGAGCCGAGGAACAGCGCCAGCGGATCGCCTTCGGGCTCCTGCTGGTAGACGCTCACGTTGGTCGAGATGCGGGGCAGCACCATGTCCCCGCTGATGAGCACTGGCTGCCCCAGGGCCTCTTCGTCGCTGAAGAGCGCCATGTGCTCGGGCGCATGGCCGTGGCCTGCGATGCAGCGCCAGGTGCGCCCGCCGATGCGCAGCACCATGCCGTCGAGCAGCCGCAGGTACTGCCTGGGCACTTCCGGCACCATCTGCGCGTAGTAGCGGCTGCGGCTGCGCACCTCGGCCAGCACCTCGGTGCTCTGGATGCCGTGCAACTCAAAGAACCGGGCTGTCGCTTCGCCGCCGAAGGCGTCCTGCCCGTCCACGGCCAGGCGCGCGGTCTGGTAGTCGCCCAGGCTGATGGCCAGCGGCGCCTCAAAGCGCCCACAAAGCCAGTGCGCCAGCCCCAGGTGGTCGGGGTGCATGTGCGTGGCCAGCACGCGCAGCACGGGCAGGCCCTGCAGTTCCTGCGCGAGCACGGCTTCCCAGTGCGCGCGCGATTCGGGTCGGTCCACGCCGCAGTCCACCACGGTCCAGCCGGGCCGGCCGTCCTGTTCGTCCCGCAGCAGCCAGAGATTGATGTGGTCCAGCGCGAAAGGCAGCGCCAGCCGCAGCCAGCGCACGCCCGGTGCCACTTCCAGGCTGCGCCCCCATTCAGGCTGCTGGTGGCCCAGCGGATGGTGCAGGGCATCGTCGGTGAAAAGCATGGGTGGCCTGGGTGGGGAAGTGCGCTATATTCTGGCGGTTTGTTGACGTTTACGTAAACGTCAGTCGGTGATTGTAGGTTCGCTGCCGGGCGTCACCGGCGGGCTCCGCGTCACCGCGGGCGCTGCGGCAGCGCGGCGTGTGTGTTTGCGCATCTTCCCTCGGACATGGCCACCAGCTACACCATCAGCGACCTCGCGCGTGAGTTCGACCTCACCACCCGGGCCATGCGCTTTTACGAAGACATGGGCCTGCTGCAGCCCCGGCGCGAAGGCCCGGGCGGGCGCAACCGCATCTATAGCGCCCGCGACCGCACACGCCTGAAGCTCACGCTGCGCGCCAAGCGCCTGGGCCTGAGCCTGACCGAGGCCAAGGAGATCATCGACACCTACGAGAGCCCGCGCGACACGGTGCCGCAGCTGCAGAAGTTCCTGGTCATCCTGGACGGCCACAAGCGCCAGATCGAGGAGCAGATGGCCGACCTGCAGGCCAACCTCGAGGAAATCAAGGCGCACGAGAAGGAAGCCCGCGCGCTGCTGGCCAAGGCCCAACTGCACGCAGTGCGCCCCGGCGCAGGCGCTGACCCGTCCGGCAGCCCACGGCCCGCACGGCGCAAGGCTTCCGCAAGAACAAGCCCCGCAGGAGACAAGCCATGAACCACCCCGCCGATGCCGCAGCCGCGGCCCTGTTTGATCGCGTCAACGCCAGCTTCCTGCGCCAGGGCATGATGCTTCACCTGGGCGCGCGCCTGCTGCGTGTTCAGCCCGGCGAGTGCGAGCTGTCGCTGCCGTATTCCGAACGCGTGACGCAGCAGCAGGGTGGCTTCCATGGCGGCGCCATGGGCGCGCTGGCCGACATCGCCGGGGGCTATGCCGGCCTGACGGTGGCGCCCGAGGGCATGGAGGTCACCACCGTGGAATACAAGATCAATTTCCTGAACGCCTTCCAGGGGGGCGAGCTGCGCGCCACCGGCAAGGTGCTCAAGGCCGGCAAGCGGCTGATCATCACCAGCGCCGAGGTGGTGCATGTGCTGGACGGCCAGGTCCGTCCGTGCGCGGTCATGCAGCAGACCCTGGCCCCGGTGCCCAAGACGTACGGATGAACTGCGCCGCAGCCCGTTCGCCCTGCCCTGAATTGACAGAGACAAGAACCACAGAAAGGACCACCATGAACCTTCCCGGACTCAATTTCCAGCTCGGTGACGACATTGACGCGCTGCGCGACGCGGTGCGCGAATTCGCCCAGGGCCAGATCGCCCCGCGCGCGGCCGAGGTCGATCGCACCGACCAGTTCCCCATGGACTTGTGGGCCCAGATGGGCGAGTTGGGGCTTCTGGGCATCACCGTGCCCGAGGAGATGGGCGGCACCGGCATGGGCTACCTTGCGCACATGGTGGCCATGGAGGAAATCAGCCGCGCCAGCGCCTCGGTGGGCCTGTCCTACGGCGCGCACTCCAACCTGTGCGTCAACCAGATCAAACGCAACGGCACCGACGCGCAGCGCCGCAAGTACCTGCCGCGCCTGATCTCGGGCGAGCACGTGGGGGCGCTGGCCATGAGCGAGCCGGGCGCCGGTTCCGACGTCATCAGCATGAAGCTCAAGGCCGAGGACAAGGGCGGCTTCTACGTGCTCAACGGCTCCAAGATGTGGATCACCAACGGCCCCGACGCCGACACGCTGGTGGTCTATGCCAAGACCGAACCCGAGCTGGGCGCGCGCGGCGTCACGGCCTTCCTGGTCGAGAAGGGCATGAAGGGCTTTTCCGTGGCGCAAAAGCTCGACAAGCTGGGCATGCGCGGCAGCCACACCGGAGAGCTGGTGTTCGAGAACGTCGAGGTGCCCGCCGAGAACATCCTGGGCGGCCTCAACAACGGCGCGCGGGTGCTGATGAGCGGCCTGGACTACGAGCGCGCCGTGCTGGCGGCCGGGCCCATCGGCATCATGCAGGCCGTGATGGACAACGTGGTGCCCTACATCCACGACCGCAAGCAGTTCGGCCAGAGCATCGGCGAGTTCCAGCTCATCCAGGGCAAGGTGGCCGACATGTACACCGTGCTGCAGGCCGGCCGGGCCTTCTGCTACACCGTGGGCAAGAACCTGGACATGCTGGGCACTGAGCATGTGCGCCAGGTGCGCAAGGACTGCGCCTCGGTGATCCTGTGGTGCGCCGAGAAGGCCACCTGGATGGCCGGCGAGGGCATCCAGGTCTTCGGCGGCAACGGCTACATCAACGAGTACCCGCTGGGCCGGCTGTGGCGCGACGCCAAGCTGTACGAGATCGGAGCCGGCACC
>CAYVGD010000220.1:0-5077 GCA_964450095.1 uncultured Polaromonas sp. | reverse complement strand
AGCACGCAAACCGTTTGGTGGTTGCTGAGCGTGAAATTTTAAATTTAGATGCGAACGGAGCGGCGCGATATAAGTTCTCGGGCCTTAATGTAAATCGTCTTGGCCAGGCGAAAGATACTGCTGGGCGGCCGATTACTACCGTTTCACAAGTGCCAAGGAGGTAATTGCTTGGGTTGTGTATAACTGGCAGGCCGGCTACATGCCGGCCTTTTCAATGCCTGTTCAGGTATGGTTGAGTGCCTTCAGCAAGCGGTCGTGCACCCCGCCAAAGCCGCCGTTGCTCATGCACAGCACATGGTCGCCGGGGCGTGCTGCGCGCACCACCTGTTCGACGAGGCTGTCGATGCTGTTCGCCGTAGCAACACGCGCACCCATGGGCGAAAGCGCCTCGGCCGCGTTCCAGTCGAGGCCGGCCGTGTGGCAGAACGCCAGGTCGGCCTGCTCCAGGCTCCAGGGCAGCTGCGACTTCATGGCGCCGAGCTTCATGGTGTTGCTGCGCGGCTCGAACACCGCCAGGATGCGCGCCGCTCCCACCTGGCGCCGCAGGCCGTCCACCGTGGTGCGGATGGCGGTGGGATGGTGGGCGAAGTCGTCGTAGACCGTGATGCCCTGGACCGTCCCGCGCACCTCCATGCGGCGGCGCACGTTCTGAAAGCGCGACAAGGCCCGTGCCGCGTGATCCGGTGCCACGCCCACGTGTTCAGCGGCGGCCATCGCAGCCAGCGCGTTCATCTGGTTGTGCACACCGCCCAGGCTCCACTGCACGCGGGCCACCGGCTGGCCGGCGCGCAGCACCTCGAAGTCGTGCGGCTCGCCGCGCGCCTCGAAGCCGCCGTGCCCGTTGGTCTGGGCCGGGCCGAAGCGCACGCATTCGCTCCAGCAGCCCTGGGCCAGCACGCGGTCCAGGCTGGGTTCGCTGGCGTTGACCACCAGCCGCCCCGAGCGCGGCACGGTCCGCACCAGGTGGTGGAACTGCCGCTCGATGGCCGCCAGGTCCGCAAAGATGTCGGCGTGGTCGAACTCCAGGTTGTTCAGGACAGCTGTGCGTGGCCGGTAGTGCACGAATTTGCTGCGCTTGTCGAAAAAGGCGGTGTCGTACTCGTCGGCTTCAATGACGAAAAACGGCCGGCCTGGGGGCAGGCCGGGTTGCCCGGGGCGGCCTGCCTGCCCAGCGGGCTTGGCCTGGCCCTGCGCGGCGTGCTCGGTTCGTGGGCCGCCCAGGCGTGCAGAGACGCCGAAGTTCAGCGGCACGCCGCCCACCAGGAAGCCCGGCTGCAGGCCGGCGTCCTCCAGCACCCAGGCCAGCATGGCGGTGGTGGTGGTCTTGCCGTGGGTGCCGGCCACGGCCAGGACATGGCGGCCCTGCAGCACGTGCTCGGCCAGCCACTGGGGGCCGCTGGTGTAAGGCAGGCCCTGCTCGAGGATGGCTTCCATGAGCGGGAACTTGGGCTTGCCGTCCGGCAGCAGCGCGCGTGAGACCACGTTGCCGATGACGAACATGTCGGGTGCAAAGCCGGGCTGCGCGAGCTGCTCGGCACCGTAGCCTTCGATCAGGTCGATGTCCAGGGCGCGCAGCTGGTCGCTCATGGGCGGGTAGACCGCGGCGTCGCAGCCGGTGACGCGGTGGCCGGCCTCGCGGGCCAGGGCGGCCAGGCCGCCCATGAAGGTGCCGCAGATGCCGAGGATGTGAATGTGCATCTCGAAATTGTAGGAGGCCGATTCCGGCGCAACCCCCGGGCGGCATGCCCTGCCGGCGCACGGGCACAATCCGGGCCATGACAGGCATGCACGAAGGCGGCCACCTGCGGGCCGAGATCGCCCAGGCGGCGGCCGTGATGGTGGTGGAAGAGGGGCTGGAATACGGTCCGGCCAAGCGCCGTGCCCTCAAGCAGATGGGCCTGCCGCCCCGCACCGAGCTTCCCGACAACGACCTGCTGGAGGACGCGGTGCGCGAGCACATTGCCCTGTATTGCGCCGACACCCAGCCTGCCGAGCTGCGTGCCCTGCGGGAATTGGCGCTGGTGTGGATGCAGCGCCTGGCCGAGTTCCGCCCGCACCTGGGCGGCGCCGTCTGGCGCGGCACGGCCACGCGCCTGTCCGACATTTACCTGCAGCTGTTCTGCGACGACCCGAAGTCGGCTGAAATCGCGCTGATTGAGCACCAGGTCGATTACGAGGTGCGCAGCGTCGCGGGTTTCCACGGCGAAACCGTGGACGCCCTGAGCCTGCGCAGCCTGTGCCGGCCGCTGAATGAAACCGTGGGAGTTCACCTGATGATTTATGACCATGACGACCTGCGCGGCGCCTTGCGGCCCGATGCACGCGGCCGCAGCCCGCGTGGCGACACCGCAGCCGTGGCCCGCCTGCTGGAGCGCACGGCATGAAGCGCCGGCAACTGGTGTATGGCGCAGCAGCTGCTGCTGCTGCGGCTGTGGCAGGTGCCGGCCTGGCCTGGTGGCGCTGGCAGCCGGCCGCGCCCGCCAATGGGGCGGCGCAGGCATTCTGGGCTACCACGCTGGACGGCCCGGACGGTCAGCCAGTACCACTGGCAAGCTTCAGGGGCCAGCCCCTGCTGGTGAACTTCTGGGCCACCTGGTGCCCGCCCTGCGTGGAGGAGTTGCCGCTGCTCAATCGGTTCCACCTGCAACACCGGGACAAGGGCTGGCAAGTGCTGGGCATCGCGGTGGACCAGCCCAGCGCAGTGCGGCAGTGGCTGGCGCGCTCGCCCCTGGCGTTCCCGGTGGTGCTGGCCGGTCTGCAGGGCACGGAGATGAGCAAAAGCCTGGGCAACCAGGCTGGCGGCTTGCCTTTTTCGCTGATGTTCAACGCCCGCGGCGAGGTGCTGGAGCGCAAGCTCGGGCAGCTGCACGAGCCGGATTTGAAAGCCTGGGCCCAGCGCGTTTGAAACCAGGGTGTGCGGCCACCGCTTGCCAGTCTGGCGGCAAAAGCCCGCTAAGTTGCAGGGTAAATGCGGTAAAGTCGCGTTTTCGCCGTGGGTTGGCGGCCCAGCCAGGTCCTGTTCCGGACCGGGTTGCCGGCGCCAACATGGCCCGCCTGTCGATATCAGTGGGATCGCAGCTCGCCTCGTTGCTTTTGAAGATATGCCATCTTTCGCGATGAAGACGAGAAAAGGCATCATTTAGCCCGACAATCGCGCTGTGTTCGGCGTCCAGGCCGAGGCTGGCCCGTCTGGCCGGCCGCTGGCGCCTGTCACCTCCTTTGCCTCGCGCCTGCGGGGCGTTTTTGAAGTCAAGTGGGCCCTGGGCCCCGCTCAAGGAATCAAGTTCATGGATTTGCGCAAACTCAAGACGCTGATCGACCTGGTGTCGGAATCGAACGTGTCCGAACTGGAGATCACCGAAGCCGAAGGCAAGGTGCGCATCGTCAAAGGCGGAGGCGCTGGCCCGGTGGTGATGCAGGCTCCGCTGCCGCTGATGGCCGCAGCGCCCCAGGCGGCCCCGGTTGCCGCAGCCGCCCCCGCGGCCGCGGCAGCCCCCGCCGCCGAGCCCGCAGGCCACGCCGTGAAGTCCCCCATGGTGGGCACCTTCTACCGGGCATCCAGCCCAGGTGCCAAGCCCTTCGTCGAGGTGGGCAGCCAGGTCAAGCAGGGTGAAACCATCTGCATCATCGAGGCCATGAAGATCCTCAACGAGATCGAGGCCGACAAGTCCGGCACGGTCACGCAGGTGCTGTGCGAGAACGGCCAGGCCGTGGAGTACGGCCAGCCCCTGCTGATCATCGAGTAACGGCGCCGCCATGTCCTTGCAACACCGGGCGGGCCTTTGTGCCTGCCCCGCCGGCGGTGCGGTTCCGTCCGTCCCGCTGGCCCGTGCCAGTTTGCGTGCATTGAGCCGCGGAGAAATTCATGTTTAAAAAGATCCTGATCGCCAACCGCGGCGAGATCGCCTTGCGCATCCAGCGCGCCTGCCGGGAACTCGGCGTGAAGGCCGTCATGGTGTATTCCGAGGCCGACCGCGAGGCCAAGTACGTCAAGCTCGCCGACGAGGCCGTGTGCATCGGCCCGGCGCCTTCGGCGCAGAGCTACCTGAACATGCCGGCCATCATCTCGGCCGCTGAAGTGACGGATGCCGAGGCCATCCACCCCGGCTACGGATTCCTGAGCGAGAACGCCGACTTCGCCGAGCGCGTGGAGAAAAGCGGCTTCAAGTTCATCGGCCCGAGCCCCGAGTCCATCCGCATCATGGGCGACAAGGTCTCGGCCAAGCAGGCCATGATCAAGGCGGGCGTGCCCTGCGTGCCCGGCTCGGAGGGCGCGCTGCCTGACGACCCGGCTGTGATCAAGCGCATCGCCAAGTCCATCGGCTACCCGGTCATCATCAAGGCCGCCGGCGGCGGCGGTGGCCGCGGCATGCGCGTGGTGCACACCGAGGCGGCGCTCATCCATGCCGTGCAAACCACCAAGGCCGAGGCCGGTGCGGCGTTCGGCAACCCGGAGGTCTACATGGAGAAGTTCCTCCAGAACCCCCGGCATGTCGAGATCCAGATCCTGGCCGACCAGTACAAGAACGCCGTCTGGCTCGGCGAGCGCGACTGCTCCATGCAGCGCCGCCACCAGAAGGTGATCGAGGAGGCGCCGGCTCCCGGCATTCCCCGCAAGTTGATCGAGAAGATCGGCGACCGCTGCGTGGCGGCGGTCAAGAAGATCGGCTACCGCGGCGCCGGCACCTTCGAGTTCCTCTACGAAAACGGCGAGTTCTATTTCATCGAGATGAACACGCGCGTGCAGGTGGAGCACCCGGTGACCGAACTGGTCACGGGCGTGGACATCGTCAAGACGCAGATCATGGTGGCCGCCGGTGAAAAGCTGCCGTTCGTGCAGCGCCAGATCGAAGTCAAGGGCCACGCCATCGAGTGCCGCATCAACGCGGAAGACCCGTACAAGTTCATCCCTTCGCCCGGCCGCATCACGGCCTGGCATGCACCGGGCGGTCCGGGCGTGCGGGTGGACTCGCACATCTATGCCAACTACTTCGTGCCGCCCAACTACGACTCCATGATCGGCAAGATCATCGTGCACGGCGACACCCGCGAGCAGGCCCTGGCCCGCATGCGATCG
>CAYVGD010000219.1:0-5124 GCA_964450095.1 uncultured Polaromonas sp. | reverse complement strand
ACCCGCTGTCGATGCTGGTGTTCGGCATGTATGGTGAGGTGCTGCCCAACCAGAACGGCGCGCCGCTGCGCCTGGTGGTACCCTGGAAGTACGGTTTCAAGAGCGGCAAGTCCATCGTGAAGATCCGCTTCACCGACAAGCAACCGAACACTGCCTGGAACATTGCCGCGCCGCAGGAGTACGGCTTCTATTCCAACGTGAACCCGAACGTGGACCATCCGCGCTGGAGCCAGGCCACCGAGCGCCGCATCGGCGAGGACGGGCTGTTCGCGAAAAAGCGCAAGACCCTCCTGTTCAACGGCTACGAGGCGCAGGTCGGCCAGCTCTACGCGGGCATGGACCTCAAGAAGTTCTACTGAAGCCGAAAGTCCTGCTGCGGCCCCATGGCGAGATGAACAAGCTGCTCTTGCTTCCCGCCGCACGGCCGCTGGTCTTTGCGGCGGCGCTGCTGCCCCTGGCCTGGCTGGCTTGGCGCACGGCCACCGACCAGCTGGGGGCGAATCCTCAGGAGGCGCTGATCCGTGCCACCGGCGACTGGGCGCTGCGCTTCATGTGCGGTGTGCTGGCGGTGACGCCCGTTCGCACGCTGGCGGGCTGGCCAGCGCTGGCACGCTATCGGCGCATGTTGGGGCTGTTCGCCTTTTTCTATGCGGTGATGCACCTGCTCACCTATGCGGTGTTCGACATGGGGCTGGATGCCGCCGAGATCCTGCGCGACATCGCCAAGCGGCCTTTCATCCTGGTCGGCACGCTCACGCTGCTGCTGATCCTGCCCCTGGCCCTCACATCTTTCAACCGCGCGATCCGCTGGCTGGGCGCGGTGCGCTGGCAGAAGCTGCACCGGCTGGTGTACCTGGCGGGCCTGACCATGCTGCTGCATTTTTTCTGGATGCGCGCGGGCAAGAACGATTTCGCCGAGGTCTATGTCTACGCCGCCATCGTGGCGGTGTTGCTGGGGTGGCGGGTGTGGCATCGCGTGCGCCGCGCCCGGGCCGCGTAGGGGCCCAGCCCCCTGGGCGATGGCGGTTGTGAAGCCGCAGGGGGTAACGCTTCCGGTTCTCGCCGAGACCGGGGCGGCAGGGTGAAGGGTGTGAGCCGGGCCCTCATGCTGCGGGGGTGCGCAGAAATCGGGCCCGGCTCGCTCCCTTGACCCCGCCAATCGCTGCGGTTCGCGTCGCCGTTAGCTGAATTCACACGGATGCCAGAGCTGTTCCACCGAGGCTGGGGTGTGCCCGGCCGGCGATTTCCGCGTACCCCCGCAGCATGAGCCGACCGGGCACACCCCAACCTCGGCGCTCGGTGGCGAAAGAACGCGAAATCCAACCAACGAGGAGGCCGGGATATTGCGCGGCCGGGGCATCAGGTGCGCTCGCAGGCAGCCCTGGAACGCAGCCCGCGCTCCTGCGCGGGCAGGGGAATCAGGCCCCGACCAGCCGCTCGTGGCGCATCTGGTCGGCAGTGCTTTCGCGTTCGCGGATGACGTGCACCGTCCCACCGTCCACCAACACCTCGGCGGCGCGGCCGCGGGTGTTGTAGTTGCTGGCCATGCTCATGCAGTACGCGCCGGCCGAAAGCACCGCCAGCACCTCACCGCCGACCACGCGCAGGTCCCGGTCGCGGCCGATCCAGTCGCCGCTTTCGCACACCGGTCCAACCACGTCGTAGGTGGCCAGAGCCACGCTGCTGGCCGGCGCTGCCACCGGCAGGATGCGGTGGAAGGCCTGGTACATGGCCGGGCGCGGCAGGTCGTTCATGGCCGCATCCACGATGCAGAAGTTCTTCTGCTCGCCGTGCTTCACGTAGAGCACTTCGGTCAGGCACACGCCTGCGTTGCCCACAAGCGATCGGCCTGGCTCGATCATCAGCTTCTTGGCCGAATGGCCGCGCGCATCCACCTTGGCCAACAGCTGCGCCCACAGCGCATCGGCCGCCGGGGGTGTGTCGCCCTGGTAGTCGATGCCCAGGCCGCCACCGAAGTCGATGTGGTGCAGCGCCACGCCGGCGGCCTCGATCGCGTCCACCAGGTCGAGCACGCGGTCCATGGCGTCCAGGTAGGGCGTGACCTCGGTGATCTGCGAGCCGATGTGGCAGTCAATGCCCACCACCTCCAGCCCCGGCAGCGAAGCCGCCAGTTGGTAGATGCGCAGGGTGTCCTCGTGCGCCACACCGAACTTGTTGCCCTTGAGGCCAGTGGAAATGTAGGGATGCGTCTTGGGGTCCACGTTCGGGTTCACGCGGATGCTCACCGGCGCCTTGCGGCCCACCTCGCTGGCCACGCGCGAGAGAACGTGCAGTTCGGCTTCGCTCTCGACGTTGAAGCAGCCGATGCCGGCCTCCAGGGCGCGGCGCATCTCGCGCGGGGTCTTGCCCACGCCGGAGAAGATGACCTTGGACGCCTGGCCACCGGCAGCCAGCACGCGCTCGAGCTCACCCCCGGAGACGATGTCGAAACCGCAGCCGGCCTGCGCGAACACCTGCAGCACGCCCAGCGAGGAGTTGGCCTTCATGGCGTAGCAGATCTGCGCGTTCCGTCCGGCAAAGCCGCGCTGGTAGGCGGCCAGCGCGGCCAGCATGGCGGCCTTGGAATAGACGAACAGCGGCGTGCCGTGCGCGGCCGCCAGGTCGGCGAGCGCCACGTCTTCGATGAAGAGCCGTTCCCCGCGCAGGTGCACGTGGGGATGGCCGGGCAGGGCGCCGACCGCAGGAGAAGCATTCATTGCGGGAAAGCCGGTGAGGCTGGCTGGGTGAAGGGCAGTGGTGGTGGCTGCAGGTCGCGTTCGGCGGGCAGGGCAGCGGCGGGGGCCGGCATCCTGGCTGCAGGGGCGGGCAAGGTTGCGGAAGCGGGCGGCCGGGCCTGCACCGACGGCACCACCGGCGGTGGCGGCGGAAGCACCAGCGGACCTTTTTGACCACACGCGCCCAGCCAGATGGCAGCCACCGCGCCTGCCGCACACCGGCCAAGTCCTAGAATCCGCGCCTGTTTGCCCGTCCACATGATCAAAGGGATTGTAATGACCGACCTTGAATACCTCGACCAGGCAGAAGCGCTGCTCAGGGCGGTGGAGTCGGCCTGCGACCGCATCAACGACGAGAGCGACACCGACATCGACAACCAGCGCACGGGCGGCATGGTCACCCTGACCTTCGCCAACCGCAGCCAGATCATCATCAACCTGCAAAAACCGCTGCACGAGGTGTGGATGGCCGCGCAGGCCGGCGGCTTTCACTACAAGCTGCAGGAAGGTCAGTGGCGCGACACCAAGGACGCCAGCGAATTCTTCGACCGGCTCGAAGCCTGCGCCCGGCAGCAAAGCGGCCAGACGCTGCGTTTTCGCCCTTGAGCCGCTGAAGCGGCCCTCGCAGTGGTGGGTCTGGGCCTGCACCTGAGTCGGCCTCGCGTTCGCAGCCTCAGTTGCGGAACAGGTCCAGGATGCGGCGCCGCTCTTCGCTGGGTGGTAGCACCTGCACCGGGGCGGTGCCGGCTTCGTTGCCGCGTCCGTCCATGCCCAGCGTGCTCACGCCCGTGCCCCGGGCGTATTCCTCGTAGTACCACTCGCCGCCCAGGTTGACCAGGCCGGGCGGCACCGGCAGCTCGGTCACGGGCACGTTCTTGAGCGCGTGGTCCATGAAGCCGATCCATACCGGCAGGCTCAACCCACCGCCGGTTTCGCGGTCGCCGAGTTTGCGCGGCTTGTCGTAGCCCATCCACACGCCAGCCACCAGGTGCGGGTGGTAGCCCACGAACCAGGTGTCGATGGAGTCGTTGGTGGTACCGGTCTTGCCGTACAGGTCGGTGCGCTTGAGCTGCGCCTGCGCGCGCGCGGCCGTGCCGGAGCGCGTGACCTCCTGCAGCAGGCTGGACATGACGAAGGCGTTGCGTGCGTCGATGGCCCGCTGCGAGTCGTCGGGCTGCGGCGCAGGTGTTTCCACCAGCACCCGGCCCTGCTGGTCGGTGATCTTGGTGATCAGGTACGGGTTGACGCGCAGCCCACCGTTGGCGAACACCGCGTAGCCGGCCACCATCTGCATGGGTGTGACCGAACCGGCACCCAGGGCCATGGTGAGGTACGGCGGGTGCTTGTCGGCCTCGAAGCCGAAGCGCGTGACCCAGTCCTGTGCGTTTTGCGCACCCACCGACTGCAGCACGCGGATGGACACCATGTTCTTGGACTTCTTGAGCGCCGTGCGCAGGCTCATCGGGCCGTCGAACTGGCCGTCGTAGTTCTTGGGCTCCCAGGGCTGGCCGCCGGTGACGCCCGCATCGAAAAACAGCGGCGCGTCATTCACCACGGTTGCCGGCGTCAGGCCCTTTTCAAGGGCGGCCGAGTAGATGAACGGCTTGAAGCTCGAACCCGGCTGCCGCCAGGCCTGGGTGACGTGGTTGAACTTGTTCTTGCCAAAGTCGAAGCCGCCCACCAGCGCGCGCACTGCGCCGTCGCGGGGATCGAGCGCGACGAAGGCGCCCTCCACCTCGGGCAGCTGCGTGATCTCCCAGCGCTCGCCGGTCTTCATCACGCGGATCACCGCGCCGCGGCGGATCGCGATGTTCGGCGGGGCCTTGTCCGACAGGCCCGACTGCGCGGGTTTGAGCCCCTCGCCGGTGATCTCCACCGCCTCGCCACTGGCGCGCACCGCCACCACCTTCTTGGCGCTGGCCTGCAGCACCACGGCCGACATCACATCGCCGTTGTCCGGGTGGTCTGCCAGGGCCTCATCGATCGCGTCTTCGGCCTCCTTGGCGTCGGCCGGCAGGTTCACGAACTTCTCGGGGCCGCGGTAGATCTGGCGCCGCTCGTAGTCCATGATGCCCTTGCGCAGCGCCCGGTAGGCCGCCATCTGGTCGCCGGCGTTGACCGTGGTGTAGACGTTCAGGCCCCGGGTGTAGGCCTCGGCGCCGTACTGGCTGAACATCAGCTGGCGCGCCGTCTCCGCAATGAATTCGGCGTGCATGCGGTCGGGGTCGGAGCCGCTGCGGATGCGCAGTTCCTGCGCCTTGGCGGCCTGGGCCTGCTGGGCGGTGATGAAGCCGTTGTCCTGCATGCGCTCGATGATGTAGAGCTGACGGGCCCGCGCGCGCTTGGGGTTGGCAATCGGATTGAACGCCGAGGGCGCCTTGGGCAGACC
>CAYVGD010000218.1:0-5129 GCA_964450095.1 uncultured Polaromonas sp. | reverse complement strand
GCTGGGCAGGCGCCGGAGGCCGGCTTGGCTTGCCACCGCACACCCGGGCGGCGCGCCCCACCCGGCTCAGGCCCGCAGGTGACGCGCCACCAGCCCTTTCAGGAGCGGCAATTGTCCATGAAAGAAGTGCCCGCCACCGGGCACCACCAGCACCGGCAGCACCTGCGGTCGGGCCCAGTCCATCACCGCGGCCAGGGGCACGGTGTCGTCGGCTTCGCCATGGATGACCAGGGTGCGCTCGTGCGCCTCGGGCGGGATGGGGGCCACCGAAAAGCGGCTGGCCGCCGTACCCACCAGCACCAGGCGGTCCAGGTCGCGCTCGGCGTGCAGCCGGGCGAACGCGTGCGAAGCCACGAACGCGCCGAAGGAAAACCCCGCCAGCGCCAGCGGCCCCTGCGGCTGCGCATGCCGCACCACGGCCAGGAAATCGTCGAGCTCGCCCCGGCCTTCGTCGTGCACGCCGCCCGTGGCGCCCACGCCGCGGAAATTGAAGCGCACGGTGCGCCAGCCGCACTGGGTGAAGGCACGCGCCAGGGTCTGCACCACCTTGTTGTCCAGGGTGCCGCCGAAAAGCGGATGCGGATGGGCCAGCACGGCCACGCCGCGCTCCGGGCCCTGGGCCGGGTCCTCGGCGATCTCGATGGGCCCCGCCGGTCCCTCGATGAGGAACTTGCGCGTGTTTGCGTTCACCTTCAGCGGCCCAGGTGCGGCGGGGTCAGCAGGCGCTGCACCACCTCGCCCCGGCGGAGGTGGGACTCGACGATCTCGTCGATGTCCTCGGCGTCCACGTAGCTGTACCAGGTGCCCTCGGGGTAGACCACGGCCACGGGGCCGGCGGCGCAGCGGTCCAGGCAGCCGGCCTTGTTCACCCGCACGCCGCCAGGGCCGGCCAGGCCCAGGGCCTTGACCTGGGCCTTGCAGCGGTCGAAGGCCTGCTGCGCGCCGTGGTGGCCGCAGGAGTCTTCGCCGTTGGCGCGCTCGTTCAGGCAGAAAAACACATGGCGCTGGTAGTACTGCGCGGCGGGCGCGGGGGCCTGGGGCGCGGGGTCGGTCGCCTGGGCGGTGACGGTGGGCTCGGTCATGCGCGGGATTCTACGTTTGGGGCCTCCGCCTCGCGGCCCGAGAGGCGGAGCACCAGGTAGGCCAGCACGGCGAAGGGCCACAGCCAGCCCAGCCACTGCGTCAGGCCGTTGAAGCGCACGAATCGGCCCTGCTCCCACACCTTCAGGGTCTGCTCAAAGTAGGGATCGGCCGGCGCCTGGTTCAAAAGCGCCAGCTGCAGCATCACCGCCAGCAGGCCCAAGGCCGCAGCGCCGCGCACCGGCAGGCCCAGCGCCGCCACGCCCAGCAGCAGCGCGCCCACCAGGCCAAAGCGCACCGGCTCGTCCAGCCAGGCCCAGGCGTGCTCGGGGCCGAAGCTCAGGGCCGAGGACAGGGCCGTGGTGGCCACCGCCACCGTACCCAGCAGGCCCAGGAACACCGCGCGCCTGCGGCTGGCGCGGATGATGCTGAAACCCAGCAGCGCCGGCACCAGCAGGCCCAGCGCCACGCCCAGCACCACGGCGCCGGGCACCAGGGGCTGCAGTTCCACGTCGCGCACCGGCAGCCACTGCAAAAACGGCGTGCCCTCCAGCAGCGCCACCAGCGCCGCCTCCAGGCGCTCGGACACCTGGCCCAGCCCCAGCGGCACCGAGGCCGGAAACAGCAGCGCCGCCGGCCACAGCGCCAGCAGCACCAGCACGCCGCGTGCGTGCGGCAGGAACCAGCGCGCGCGCACGCTGCTCCAGCGGTCCAGCACACCCCAGCGCTCCAGCAGGGCGGCCAGGCCCGCGCCCAGCCAAGCGCCCGAGGCGTTCAGCAGGAAGTCGACCTTGGAGGGCACCCGCGCCGGCAGAAAACCCTGCACCGCCTCCAGCGACAGCGACAGCGCCGCCGCCGCCAGCGTGGCCAGCGTCACCGCCCAGCGCCGGCGGCCGCCGCGCAGAAGCATGAGCGCCAGCAGCACGCCCAGGGGCGCGTAACCGAGCAGGTTGGTCCAGACATCAAAGCCCGTCCAGTAGCGCGGCAGCGGCGCCCACAGAAAGCTCCAGGGGGACAGCCCCTGGTCGCGCCAGCCCACGAAGGGGTAGAGGCTGGCATAGACCACCAGGCAGGCGGTGGCCATCGCCAGGGGGCCGGCCGCGCTGGCAGGCAGGCCGGCCGCACCGGCCTTCACCGGGGCTGGGGGCTCGGGCGGTCGGTCCGGCATGGAAAGAAAGGCCGAACGCGGGCCCGCAGCCGGCGCCTTCAGCCCTGCCAGGGCTTGACCACCACCAGCACCACCGCCGCCACCATCAGCAGCACCGGGACCTCGTTGAACCAGCGGAACCACACATGACCGCGCCGGTTGTCGCCACGCTCGAACTGCCGCAGCAGCCGGCCGCAGTAGTGGTGGTAGCCCAGGGTGATCAGCACCACGGCCAGCTTGGCATGCATCCAGCCGCTGCCCGGAGCCCGCCCGATGCCGTAACCCATCCACAGCCACACGCCCAGCGCCACGGCGGGCACGGCCAGCACGTTGGTAAAGCGCATGAGCTTGCGGGCCATGAGCAGCAAGCGATCGCGCTCAGCGTCGCTGGAGGCCGGCACCATGGCCAGGTTCACGAAGATGCGCGGCAGGTAGAACAGGCCCGCGAACCAACTGGCCACGAACACGATGTGAAAGGACTTGACCCAAAGCATGGCTGGCGAGTTTAGGCCCCGCCGCGCTGTAGGAGCCGGCCCGGCCCCGGCTGGGTCGGCCGGCGACAGGCCACGTTCAGGTCGACCGCTAAAATCCGGCAGTTACCAACCGGTTACAGCCGGTGGCTCCCAGCGCTTCGGCTCCCTCATCTGCAACCCTCCCCACAGGACTGATCCATGGCCCTCGTTTCCATGCGTGAGCTGCTCGACCACGCGGCCGAGCACAACTACGGCATCCCCGCCTTCAACGTGAACAACCTCGAGCAGGTGCAGGCCGTGATGGCGGCGGCCGACGAGGTGGGCGCCCCCGTCATCCTGCAGGCCTCGGCCGGCGCGCGCAAGTACGCGGGCGAGAGCTTCATCAAGCACCTGATCCAGGCGGCCTGCGAGGCCTACCCCCACATTCCGCTGGTGATGCACCAGGACCACGGCACCAGCCCCAAGGTCTGCCAGGGCGCGATCGACCTGGGCTTCGGCTCGGTGATGATGGACGGCTCGCTGATGGAAGACGGCAAGACCCCCGCCTCGTTTGACTACAACGTCAACGTCACCCGCGCCGTGGTGGAGATGGCGCACAAGGTGGGCGTGACCGTGGAGGGCGAACTCGGCTGCCTGGGCAACCTGGAGACGGGCGAAGCCGGCGAGGAAGACGGCATCGGCGCCGAGGGCAAGCTCGACCACAGCCAGATGCTCACCGACCCGGAAGAAGCGGCCGTGTTCGTGAAAGCCACGCAGCTCGACGCGCTGGCCATCGCCATCGGCACCAGCCACGGCGCCTACAAGTTCAGCCGCAAGCCCACGGGCGACATCCTGGCGATTTCGCGCGTCAAGGAAATCCACGCCCGCATTCCGAACACGCACCTGGTGATGCACGGTTCGTCTTCGGTGCCGCAGGAGCTGCTGGCCATCATCAACCAGTTCGGCGGCAAGATGAAGCAGACCTTCGGCGTGCCGGTCGAGGAGATCCAGGAAGCCATCAAGCACGGCGTGCGCAAGATCAACATCGACACCGACATCCGTCTGGCCATGACCGGCGCGGTGCGCCAGTTCCAGGCCGAGAACCCCGACAAGTTCGACATGCGCGAGTGGATGAAGCCCGCCCGCGAAGCGGCCAAGGCCATCTGCAAGCAGCGCTACCTCGAGTTCGGCTGCGAAGGCCAGGCGCCCAAGCTCAAGCCCCAGGGCCTGCAGGTCATGGCGGGCAAGTACGCTCAGGGCGCCCTGGCCCAGGTGGTGAACTGACAGGCACCGCCCCGCCCGCACGGGGCCGGGGATAATCCGAGGCCCGCTGCATGCAGCGGGCTTTTTCATTCACGCCACACGCACGCACCGCCCATGACCGTCGCCCTGCACACCTCCATGCTCACATCCCTGCCGCTGCTGGCGCGCGGCAAGGTGCGCGACAACTACGCCGTGGGCCAGGACCGGCTGCTCATGGTCGCCAGCGACCGGCTCAGCGCCTTCGACGTGATCCTGGGCGAGCCCATCCCCGGCAAGGGCAAGATCCTCACGCAGATGGCGCTGTTCTGGTTCGACAAGCTCGGCCACCTCTGCCCCAACCACCTGACGGGCCAGGCGCCTGAAAGCGTGGTCACGCCCGAGGAACTGCCGCAGATCGAGGGCCGCTCCATGCTGGTCAAGCGCTTGAAGCCCATCCCGGTGGAAGCGGTGGTGCGCGGGTATCTCGCCGGCAGCGGCTGGCAGGAATACCAGGCCAGCCGGTCGGTGTGCGGCGTGCCGCTGCCCGAAGGCCTGAAGAACGCCAGCCCGCTGCCCGAACCCATCTTCACGCCCGCGGCCAAGGCAGAGGTGGGCGAGCACGACGAGAACATCTCGTACGAGCAAGTGGAAAAGATCGTCGGCCCCCAGCTCGCCGCGGAGATCAAGCGCGTGAGCATCGCCATCTACCGTGCGGCCGCCGCATTCGCACTCACCAAGGGCATCATCATTGCCGACACGAAGTTCGAGTTCGGCCTCGACGAGCAAGGCACGCTCACGCTGATGGACGAGGTGCTCACGCCCGATTCGTCGCGCTACTGGCCGGTGGAAGGCTACGAGGCGGCGTTCGCCGCAGGCCAGAACCCGCCCAGCTACGACAAGCAGTTCGTGCGCGACTGGCTGGAGGCCGTGCGCATCAACGGCAAGCCCTGGGACAAGACCCCGCCCGCACCCGCGCTGCCGCCCGACGTGGCGCACAAGACTGCAGCGAAGTACCAGGAAGCGCTGCAGCGCCTGACCACCTGAAATGAAAACGGCGCCGGCTCCGCCTTGAAGGCGAGCACCGGCGCCGTGGTCACGGAACCGGTGCCCAGGCTTGCCCCGGCACCGGTTCTGCGCAAGCTCAGAACACGTACTTGACGGCGGCCACCAAGCCTTCGGGGGAGCCCGCGGGAGCCAAGATTTCCATG
>CAYVGD010000217.1:0-5177 GCA_964450095.1 uncultured Polaromonas sp. | reverse complement strand
AGGCGCCCTGCTGGAACCACTGCCCGATGAGGGCGCGCTCTTCCTCGGTGATGCCGGTGGAGTTGTTCATGGGCATCAGGCGTGTGACCACCACCTGCTGGTAGATCGCCTGCGCGTTGCGCGCGGCGGCCTCGGGCGTGTCCACGCGCACGTTCTTCATCTGCACCTGCTCGCCATGGCAAGCCACGCAGCGCTGGTCCAGCACAGCCTTGACCTGGGCGAAAGCCACGGGTGTGGCGCTGGCCGGCGCGGCTGCAGCTGCGGCCTGCGGAGCGGGCTGGAGCCACGCCATGGTGGCGACGATCAGCGCCACGCCCACCAGCGCATAGGGCAGGGGATGCTTGTTGCGGCCGAGCTTGTAGCCGTGGCGCAGCACGAAGAACTGGCGGATGGCAGCGCCCGCCACCATCATGAGAATGAGCACCAGCCAGTTCTGCGGATGGCTCCAGGTGAAGCTGTAGTGGTTGCTCAGCATGGCAAACAGCACCGGCAGCGTGAAGTAGGTGTTGTGGACACTGCGCTGCTTGCCGCGGATGCCGTGGATCGGGTCCACCTGCCGGCCGGCCTGGATGTCCGCCACCATGGTGCGCTGGCCCGGGATGATCCAGAAAAACACGTTGGCGCTCATGGCCGTGGCGATCATGCCGCCCACCAGCAGGAAAGCCGCGCGGCCCGCGAACCACTGGCAGGCCAGCCAGGAGGCCACGCACACCAGCAGCAGCACGCCCAGGCCCACCAGCGCATCGCCGTTTTTCTTCTGGCCGAACGTGCGGCAGATCAGGTCATAGGCCAGCCAGAACACCACCAGGAACGCCAGCGCCACCAGCACGGCGGTGGTGGGTGCCCAGTCCATCTTGGACTTGTCGATCAGGTAGGTGCTGGCCTGCCACAGGTAGGAGATGGAAAACAGCGCAATGCCCGACAGCCAGGTGCTGTAGCTCTCCCAGTAGAACCAGTGCAGGTGGCTGGGCAACTGGGGCGGTTTGACCGCAAACTTGACCGGGTGGTAGAAGCCGCCGCCGTGCACCGCCCAGAGTTCGCCGCTCACGCCCTGTTTCTTCAGGTCCTCGTCCACGGGCGGCGTGAGCGAGGAGTCGAGGAAGACGAAGTAGAAGGACGAGCCGACCCAGGCGATGGCGGTGATGACGTGCAGCCACCGCAGCAGCAGGTTGGCCCAGTCGAGCAGGTAGGTTTCCATGTGGCAGTTCCGTGGGCGGCCTCGGTCGCAGGCAGGCTGCATGCCGAGATGCGCGGCTCACCACTGCGGGCGCTGTGAACTGCAAGGGACCGCGACACCTGGGACCCCTTGGGGGGCCCGGCTCCGCTGCGGCCGGGCGCAAGTGTATACAAACCCCCCCTGCACCGTCCAGCCCGTGCAGGCGCCTTGTTTTCAGGTGCGCCGCAGGAGCAGTTGGGCCGCCACGGCCGCGGCAATGACCGCCGGTTCCTTGCCCGTGATGCCGGGCAGCCCGATGGGGCAGGTCACGTGCGCCAGCTCCCCGGCCGTGAAGCCACGGGCCTCGAGGCGGTGCCTGAAGGTCGCCCACTTGGTGCTGCTGCCGATGAGGCCGATGAAGGGCAGGTCGCCCTGCGCACGCTGGCGCCTGAGGCACTGGGCCAGGATGTCCAGGTCCTCGGCGTGGCTGAAGCTCATGATCAGCACCTGCGAGCCGGGTGCCAGGTCGCGCACCGCGTCCTGCACCGGCTCCGA
The DNA here is from genome assembly GCA_964450095.1 of uncultured Polaromonas sp. Classification (GTDB taxonomy): domain Bacteria; phylum Pseudomonadota; class Gammaproteobacteria; order Burkholderiales; family Burkholderiaceae_C; genus Polaromonas. The sequence continues at coordinate 3,466 of CAYVGD010000217.1, read as the reverse complement.
ATGCTCGCAGCGCACGCGCCCGGGCAGGCCCGGCGGGAAGATGCCTTCGCGGCTGTCGATCCAGGTGAGCCCGTAGGGCAGGGGCAGCAGCGCCTGCACCAGCGCCTGGCCCACATGCCCGCCGCCGAAGAGCGCCACGGGGGGCAGTTGCGCCTGGAGCTGCGCGCGCAGCCGCGGCAGGTCCTGGGGGGCCAGCCGCTCATAGCCCAGGTGCACCACGCCGCCGCAGCACTGGCCCAGCGCCGGGCCCAGGGCCATGCGCTCGGGAAGGGGCGGCAGCAGCGGGTCGGCCAGCAGCTGGCGTGCCTTGTCGATGGCCTGGTGTTCCAGGTGACCGCCGCCGATGGTCCCCACCACCTGGCCAGCAAAGACGGCCATCCAGGTGCCGGCCTCGCGGGGCACTGACCCCTGCGTGCGTTCCACGCTGACAAGCACGCCTGCCTCGCAGGCCAGCTGCGCCAGCGCGAGTTCCGACAGGTCATGGGCAGATCCCGGCGTCAGGTGTGAGGAGAAGTGCATGGCGATGAGGCTTCGCTTCAGAGGCGTTTCACGCTGGGCGCAGTGCCCCAAAGAGGTCACAATCCGCACACAGTTGAGTTCCCGGCATGCCGGATGCGCCAGCCGCCCGGGGCGGCCGCCGCGAGCATAGCCGACCTGGAGACACCGAACATGACCCCCCGTTCCCAAGCCTTGTGCGCCCCGCGCCTGCAGCGCTGGCTGGCCCGCGCAGGCGTCCTGGCAGCCGCTGCCCTGGTCGGCGCCTGCGCCACCCGCCCGCCAGAGGAAAGTGCACCCGCGGTCACCGCGCCGCCACCGGTGGTGCTGCCCCCGGCCCCGCTTGCCCAACCCGAGCCTGCGCCGGTGGCTGTACCGCTTCGCAGCGCCAGCGCCACCAACGCACGCAATTACCGGCAATACGGCGCCTCGCACATCTACGCGCAGAACACGCAGCGCATCTTTCGCGGCAAGCTGCCGCCCATGCTCTACGCGGTGGGCGTGCTCAACGTGGACATCGACGCCCTCGGCCAGGTGCAGCGCGTGGACTGGATGCGCGCGCCCCGCCACGCCCCCGAGGTGATGGCCGAGATCGAGCGCCTGGTGCGTGCGGCCGCGCCGTACCCCGCGCCCACCCGCATGGGCCGTGTCACCTGGACCGATGTGTGGCTGTGGGACCGCAGCGGCCAGTTCCAGCTGGACACGCTGACCGAAGGCCAGCTCGGCCAGGCCGAGCCGCCGCGCCCGCGGGCCGAACCCCCGCGCATGCGCACCGAGCCGCAGCGTGTGCGGCCTGTCGCCAGGTAAAGGCTTGACCGCCGACCTGGCGCAGGCGCGGGCGCTGATCGTGCACTGGCAGGCGCAGCTGGCCGAACGCCACCTGCAGCACCGCCCACCCCCGCCCGAGCCTGTGGGCTGCTGTGGCCGGGGCTGCAACGGCTGCGTCTGGGAAGGTTTCTACGCGGCGCTGGCCTGCTGGCAGGAGGACGCCCAGGCGCTCCTGGCCCTCCCGGGACGCTGAAAGCCGCGCTGGTGGTATCCGCCAGCGGCGGGGCGGGGCAGGGCGCCGCCGCCCTGGCGCAGGGTGGCGGCTCACCTTGGGCTGCGTGATGCGCTCACGCAGAGCCTGCCGAGGCCGAGCTCACGAGGGAAAGCGAGCGCCAAAGCGCACAGGATGGTGCGCGAGAAGCGCCGGGGGAGGGGTTGAGGCACGCCCCAAGGCCTGTCCAAAAGCGGGACCCGAAGCGGGCTTGAAAGCCGGCCCCAACAAAGGCGTGGACACAGGCGCAGGCACAGGCCCCAAAACAGGCACGGACACAGGCGCAGGCACAGGCGCGAACGCAAGCGCGCACAAGAGGCGAGAGGGCAGGCGAGAAAGTGGTCGAGAGAGCAGGCGAGCAGGAAGGGCGCCGGTGGTTCGCCAGCCCAGCGGTCAGGCAGGGCCGCCAGGCCCCGCTTTCAGCGGCCAGGGGGCGCCCACCCCAGAACCTGCCTCCGTCTGAAGCGCTGCCCCAGGCTCAGCCTGCGCTGGCGTCGCCCGTGTCGGGCTTGAACAGTGCCGCCACCTTGCGCTTGGGCCGGATGTTGGACGACAGGCGCGTGCTGGCCGGCGCGGGCGTGGCCTCCCACGTGGGCTGTACCGCAGCCGCGCCCGGCTCGTAGGGCTGGCTGAAGAAAGGATCCAGGGGTTTGGAGGCCGGCCTTGGCGCGCGGGGGGCACGCTCGGCGTCGCCACGCGCGCTGCGGCCGCTGCTGCGCTCGCCACGGTCAGCGCTGCGATCGAGGCGCTCGGTGCCGCGATCAGCGCCGCGCTCATCGTCCCGCTCGCGCCGGGGCCGTTCGCTGCGGCGGCCGTCGTCCAGGTCCAGCGGCTCGAGCTCGATTTTCTGCTTGGTGAGCTTTTCGATGTCAGCCACCAAGCGGCTGTCGCTGGGGGCGGCAAAGCTCACGGCCAGGCCCGAAGCGCCCGCCCGGCCGGTGCGGCCGATGCGGTGCACGTAGTCCTCGGCGTTGAAGGGCACGTCGAAGTTGAACACCGCCGGCACGTCCTTGATGTCCAGGCCGCGGGCGGCCACGTCGGTGCACACCAGCAGCTCGACCTCGCCTTTCTTGAAGGCGTCCAGGGCTTTCAGGCGCTCGTCCTGGCTTTTGTCGCCGTGCAGGGCGGAGGTCTTGAGTCCCTCGCGCTCGAGCGAGCGGGCCAGGCGCGCGCAGCCGAGCTTGCTGTTGACGAAGACGAAGGCCTGGGAGATGCCGCGCTCGCGCACGAGCTTGACCACCGCGCGGCGCTTGTCGTCCACGTCCACGGCATAGAAATGCTGCTCCACGGTGGAAGCCGTGGCGTTGGAGCGGGCCACCTCGATGGTCACCGGGTCCTGCAGGTAGCTGGACGCCAGGCGCTTGATTTCGGGAGAGAACGTGGCCGAGAAAAGCAGCGTGGTGCGCTTTTTGGGCAGGTAGGACAGGATGCGCTGCAGGTCCGGCAGGAAGCCGATGTCCAGCATGCGGTCGGCCTCGTCGAGCACCACGTACTCGACCTGGTTGAGCACCGCGTTCTTGGCCTCGATGTGGTCCAGCAGGCGCCCGGGCGTGGCCACCAGCACTTCGACGCCGGCCTTGAGCTCGGCGGTCTGGGGCTTCATGTCCATGCCGCCGAACACCACCGCGCTGCGCAGCTTGGTGTACTTGGCATAGAGCTTGACCTGCTGGGCCACCTGGTCTGCCAGTTCGCGCGTGGGCAGCAGCACCAGCGCGCGCACCGGATGGCGGGCCGGGGAGGTGGAAGGGTTCTCGTGCGCCATCATCCGCTGCAGCAGGGGCAGCGAGAACGCGGCCGTCTTGCCGGTTCCGGTCTGGGCGGCGCCCATCACGTCCCGGCCCTGGAGCACCACCGGAATGGCCTGCGCCTGAATGGGCGTCATGGACTCGTAGCCCATTTCGGCCACGGCCTGGGCCAGCGCGGGATGGAGCT
>CAYVGD010000216.1:0-5207 GCA_964450095.1 uncultured Polaromonas sp. | reverse complement strand
GGCGAGGTGCGCGGCGGCGAGGCGCTCGACATGCTGCAGGCCATGAACACCGGCCACGACGGCTCGCTCACCACGGTGCATGCCAACACGCCGCGCGATGCGCTGGCCCGCCTGGAGAACCTGGTGGGCCTGGGCGGCGTGACGCTGCCGGTCAAGGCGCTGCGGCAGCAGATCAGCTCGGGCATCAATGTCGTGGTGCAGGCCAGCCGCCTGAACGACGGCACGCGCAAGATCACCAGCATCCACGAGATCACCGGCATGGAAGGCGAGGTCATCACCAGCCAGGAAATTTTCTACTTTGAGCGCCATGGCATGGGCGGCCAGGGCCAGGTGCTGGGCACCTTCCGCGCCACGGGGGTGCGGCCCAAGCTGGCTGACAAGCTGCGCGCCTTCGGGATCGAGCTGGGCGAAGCGCTGTTCGATCCGCTGGGCGAGTCCGCCGCTGTCGAAGGTCTGGAGGCCTCGCGATGAAACCGCTGCTGCCTTTTCTTGTGTTGGCGCTTGTGTTCCTGCTGGCCAGTGGCCTGGTGGCCTGGCTGGGCATGGCCTGGAGCGGGCGCAAGTCGCCCGGGCCGCGGGCGCTGTCGCTGCGGCTCAGGCGCATGGCCCGCCAGCGCGCCTCGCGCCAGGACACGCTCATCAAGCCGGGCACCGGCCAGCGCCTGCCGGGACGCGCCGCGCTGGCCGGGCTGCTGCTGCGCGCAGGCAGCGCACACACGCCGGCGCAGGTGATGGCCACGTCTTCCGTGCTGTGGCTGCTGCTGGCGCTTGCCCTGGGGCTGGCGCTGCCCTGGGCGGGTGCGGCGCTGGCGGCGCTGCCGGCTGCGGCGCTGCCTCTTTTGCGCCTGCTGCAGCTCGAGCAGCGGCGCTGCCGCCGCTTTGAGGACCAGCTGCCCGACGCGCTGGACCTCATGACCCGCGCGCTGCGGGCGGGGTATGGGCTGTCCATGTCACTGGGCATGGTGGGCAAGGACATGCAAGAGCCCCTGGCTGGCGAGTTCCGCCAGGCCTTCGACCAGCTCAACGCGGGGCAGGGCTTCGGCGAGGCGCTGGTCGCGATGACGCAGCGCATCCGCAGCCGCGACCTGAATTTCCTGGTGATCGCGCTGCACATCCAGCGCAAGACCGGCGGCAACCTCACTGAACTGCTGGTCAGCCTGGCCAAGACCATGCGCGAGCGGGTCAAGCTGCGCGGGCGGGTGCGGGTGCTGTCCTCCGAGGGCCGGCTGTCGGGGCTCTTGATCGGTGCGCTGCCCTTCGTGCTGGCATGCCTGCTCACGCTGCTCAACCCGGGCTACATGGCGGGCCTGTGGACCACCGAGGCCGGCCGCACCGTGGTGCTGGTGGGCCTGGGGCTGCTGGCCCTGGGGGGCCTGTGGATGTGGAAGATCGTGCAGATCAAGGTCTGAGGCGAACGCCATGAACCTCACTGTGCTGCTGGCGCTGTTGCTGGTCTTCGTGGCCAGCGTGCTGCTGGTGTGGGCGCTGGCCGAGGCCCTCTCGGCCAGGCGCCTGAGGCAACGTGCACTCACCGTGGCGCGGCGCGCGGGCACGGGTGCGCGTGCGGGCGCCGGGGCCGGCTCGCCCGCCGGGCGCGCCGCCCAGGCCGGCGAGACCAGCCGCTGGGAAGGCGTGCTGGAGTCGCTTTCGCGCCTGTCGGTGCCCGAGGGCGGCTGGCAGAGCTCGGCGCTGCGCCTGAAGTTCCTGCGTGCGGGGCTGCGCCAGCCGCTGGCCCCCAAGCTCTATCACGCCATCAAGACGGTCGGCACGCTGCTGCTGCCGCTGCTGGCCGGTGCCCTGCTGTGGTTGCTGCAGCCGGGGCTGGCACTGCCGAAGCTAGCGCTGGTGGTGCTGCTCCTGGCGGCGCTGGGCTACTACCTGCCCGACATGGTGCTGCGCTGGCTCACCGCACGCCGCGTGGGCGACATGCGCGACGTGCTGCCCGACCTCATGGACCTGCTGGTCATCTGCACCGAGTCGGGCATGGGGCTGGATGCCGCGATCAACCGCGTGGCGCAGGAGATCGCCTTGAGCAGCCGCAACCTGGCCGAGGAGTTCTACCTGTCGGCGCTGGAAATACGCGCCGGCGCGGGCCGCTCGGTGGCGCTGCAGAACCTGGCGCTGCGCGTGCACCTGGACGAGCTTTACGGCCTGGTGTCCATGCTGGTGCAGGCCGACAAGTTCGGGACCAGTCTGGCCGAGTCGCTGCGCATCCAGTCCGAGATGATGCGCAGCCGCCGCATGCAGCGCGCCGAGGAAATGGCCGCCAAGGTGCCGGTGAAGATGCTCATTCCCCTGGTGCTGTGCATCTTTCCGGCGCTGCTGGCGGTGCTGATCGGGCCGGCCATCATCCAGATTGCCGCCTACTTCGGCGGGCAGCAGTAGCGGTTTTCGCTTCGGTGGCTGGAGCAATGCGTGGCCGGTCTGCAGAGCCCGCATGCAGCATGTAGTGACAGTGGCTTGGCATGGCCGTAGCGTGACGTGACGTGACGTGACGTGGCGTGGCGTGGCGTGGCGTGGCGTGGCGTGGCGTGGCGTGGCGGCGCAGGTTTTGATGGCGAAAAGATTCGGCCTGGTGCGGCCAGGCGCGGCCAGGCGCGGTGCGGCGCGGTGCGGCAAGGCGCCGCCCTGGCGCGACGAGCGCTGGCAGCTCAGGGTTTCCGACGCCTTGGCGGGCTCAGGATTCGCGGCGCAGCGCGCTGTGGATGCGCCGGGTCATGCGCCACACGCCCCACAGCACCAGGGGCACGCACAGGCCCGCAGCCAGTTCCGGCTCCACCGGCAGGCCCGCGGCCTTGGCGGCCTTGGCGGCGTAGAGCAGCAGGCTGATGACGTAGTAGCTGATGGCCGCGATCGACAGGCCCTCCACCGTGGTCTGCAGCCGCAGTTGCAGTTCCTGGCCGCGGGTGAGCTTTTCCAGCAGCTGGCGGTTTTGCTCCTCGGTGGCGATGTCCACGCGCGTGCGCAGCAGGCCGCTGGTGCGCGAGATGCGCTCGGCCAGCGAGGCCAGGCGCTGCTCGGTGGCCGCCACCGTGGCCATGGCCGGGGACAGGCGGCGCTGCATGAATTCGCCCAGGGTCTGCGTGCCGGGCACCGGCTTTTGCCTGAGCTCTGCCAGGCGCTGGGCGACGATGGCGTCATAGGCCCGGGTGGCCGAAAAGCGAAACGCATGCTCGGCCGTCGAGCGCTCCACGCGCGAGGCCAGCGAGACCAACTCATCGAGCAGTTCCTGGTCGGACGCCTTGGTGCTTTCCAGGCGGCCGGTGATCTGCAGCAGCGCACGCTCGGCGGCGCCCAGCTCGGGCCCCAGCCCCTTGGCCATGGGCAGGCCGCGCAGCGCCATCAGGCGGTAGGTTTCCAGCTCCAGCAGCCGCTGGGAAATGCGGCCCGCGCGCTCGGTGGACAAGCGCCCGGGTGGCGACACGACCAGCATGCGCTCGAAGCCGTCGGGGCGGATCAGGAAGTCGCTGAAGGCTGCCGAATGGCTGTGGTTGCCCATGAAGGTACCCAGCAGCGTGCCCGGGCCGAACCACTGCTGGGCCAGCGCCGTGGTCTGCTCGGGCTGGGTGAGGTCGCCGTGCGTCATGGCCAGCGCAACGGCCGCGAAGGTGCGCCCGGGAATCTGCGCCAGCCAGCCCGGCGGCACCATCAGCTCCGACAGCAGGTCCGGCTGGCTGGCGCCCAGGTAGGCGTGCTCGGGCAGGTGCTGCACGATGGAGTAGCGGGTGAACTCGGTGTGCCGCTCCCACTTGACCGTGTGCGTGGCAAATCGCAAGCGCAGGAAGTTGCCCCGCAGCTTCTCGCTGGCCAGGTGCTGCTGACCGGGCAGGCGGCGCAGGTGTTCGCTCTCGGCCTCGCGTGAAACGCCATCGTTGAGCACCGCCACGTAGACCACCAGCGCGGGCACGCGGATGTGCGCGGTGGGCCGGGCATGCACCTCGTTGTGCAGCAGCTCGCGGTCAGCGTCTTCCGCAGGCAGCAGGCGTGGCGTGGTCGGGTGGTCTTGCGCGGTGGGGTTCATGGCGGACTCAGGGATGGGCAGAACGCAGGGGGCAAGCGGCCGCCCCGGCGTGCATCAGCTGCAGCGCGGCGGGCGCGCTGCGCTTTGCGGTGCGGGGGGGCGGCCGGGGCAGAAGGAACACGTGGTGCCAACGGCCGTGCGGTGCGGGGGGCATGGGCGCCCGGACTCGATGCCTGGCTGCCACGCATGCCAGAATGCGCGGCCGCGGCGGTCGTGCCGCGCAAGGAGTGGCACATGGGCATGTGGATCGAGCTGGGCATCTTCGTGGTGGTCCTCATCTTTGGCGTGTGGCAGTGGCGCGATGCCCGCCAGGCGCTCGAGCGCACGCGCCGAGCGCGCCGGCAGCAGTTGGCCCCCGGCGGGCAGCCCGGCGAGGGTGCATCGGGTGCTGCCCCGGCCAGGCCGGCCGATGTGCCCTGAGCGCCTGCCTCATGCCCGCTCCATGAAGGCGTCATAGGTCGCCACGAATTCTTCGGGCTGCTCGAAGTAGGGCATGGCCCCGGTGGGAAAGCGGGTGATCTGCCAGTTCGGCCGGCCCGCCAGCAGGCTTTGCTTGCGGTAGTCGGTGAAGTCGCCGCGCACGCCGTGCGACAGCCAGGCCGGCTGCCGGATGCGTTCGTACACGTCCTGGATGTCCCGGCTGAAGAGGCCGCCCGAGATGAACTGCAGCGGCGCATGCTCGGCACCTTCTTGCTGCGCGGTGAGCACCGCATAGCGCCACAGCTCTTCATCGATGGCCGTCGATCCCCAGGTCTTGTTCAGGAAGAAGCGGATCACGCCCGGCCGGGTCAGCCCCTTGAAGAGCAGCCGGCCCCAGCCCGGGCCGCGCAAGGTGCTCAGCAGCCAGGGCATGGCCAGGGTGCTTTCGGGCGCGCCGCGCCGCTCGTCCCGGCCGGCCAGGCCCGTGGGGCTGACCAGCGCCAGGCTTTGATAGTTCCGGGGCGCCTCCACGCTGGCGCGGGCCAGGAACTCGCAGGACAGGGACACCGCCAGGGCGTCAATGGCCTGGCCCGCATGGCGCTGCTGGATGAAGCGGGTCACGGCGTGCAGCGCATCGGTCATCACCCGGGGCGTGTAGGCCCGGTCGCTGCGGTCTGAAAAGCCGAAGCCGGGCAGGTCGATGGCGTACACCGTGCGGGTGGCCATGTAGCGCAGATGCAAGGGCCGCACCTCGGCACCGGAGGCG
>CAYVGD010000215.1:0-5218 GCA_964450095.1 uncultured Polaromonas sp. | reverse complement strand
GCGGGGCCGTGGAAGGGCGGTCGCCAGCGACCGGGGTTGCAGACTCGTCGCCCGCCTCGGATTCATCGTCCAGGTCCACCTCGGCCTGCGCCCAGAACAGGCGGTCGGGCAGCAACTGCCCCATGCCGGGCTGGAAGCCCGCGTCCAGGCAGTGGTCGAGGTAGGACAGGGCCTCGGCGGTGGCGCTTTGCAGGTCGTTGCCTGCGGCCAAAAGCGCAGTGAGTGCGGCCGAGAGCGTGTCGCCCGCGCCGGAAAAACTGGCCTCGAAGTGTTCGAACTTCTCGCTGAGCAGCACGCTCTGCGGGCTGGCCAGCACGTTGTCGATGAACTGCTCGGGCAACGGGATGCCGGTGACCAGGGTGTAGGGGACGCCGTGGTCGGCTGCGGCGCGGGCGATGTCGCGCGCGCTGGGGCTGCGCTCGCCGCTCCAGTCGGGCAGCAGCCAGCGCCACAGGGTGCTGTGGTTGCCCACCAGCACGGTGGTCTGCGGCAGCAGCAGGTCGCGGTAGGCGTCGAGGTAGTTGTCCAGGGCCGCGTCGTCCCACCAGGAGAGGTTGGGCATGTAGGCGATGACGGGCGCCTCGGCGTAGTCGGTGGCGATCTCGGCAATCGCGGCCACGTTCTCGGGCGTGCCCACGAAGCCGACCTTGATGGCGGCCACGGGCATGTCCTCCAGGGCGGTGCGTGCCTGCTCGGCCACGGCCTCCTCGTCGAAGGCGATGTGGTCGAAGGTCTCGGCCGAGTCGCGCATGTAGCTGCCGGTGACCACGGTCAGCGCATGCGCGCCGGCCGAGGCCATGGCGGTGATGTCGGCCGCCAGGCCGCCCGCCCCGCTGGGGTCATTGGCATTGAAGCTCATGACGCAGGCCGGGCCCACGGCGTCGTCGTCGCTGGTGGAAGGGGGGGGGGCGGCAGAGGTGGAAGAGGCCATGTGCGTTGATTGTGCCTGCCCCGGCGGGGGCGTACCGCGTCTATACAATCCGTCGAAAATTCTATGTGAACAAGGCTTGCCTTCATCGTGACTTCCTCTGCCACCTCGACCACCTGGATGTGCCTGATCTGCGGTTGGATCTATGACGAAGCTGCCGGCTCCCCCGAGCACGGCATCGCCCCCGGCACCCGCTGGGCCGACGTGCCCATGAACTGGACCTGCCCAGAGTGCGGCGCGCGCAAGGAAGACTTTGAAATGGTGGCGCTCTGAGCCCGCCCAGGTCTGCGCACCCAGACCGGTGAGCCGGGCCCTGGGGCGCACCACCACCGCCATCGTCGCATCTTCAGGAGCCCGGCCCCTGAGCCACGGCGCCGTGGCTGATCCGCCGGCATGCTGAGCCGCATGGACGGCGCCCTCTGTAAAACGCTGCACCCCGAGACCGCCGAAGGGCAAGGCTCCTGAAGGAGCCGGGTTCCGGGCGCAACCTGGAGGTCCGGTTTCAGTCGGATGCCGTGGGCATGGCCGGGGCGGTTTTCTTGACCACCGCGTAGCGCTCCAGCGTGCGGGCGCGTGCCTCGTCGTGGGCCACCACCGGCCTCGGGTAGTTCACACCCAGTTCCACGCCGGCGGCGGCCAGCTCCAGCGGCGCGGCGTCCCAGGGCGCGTGGATGGCCTTGTCGGACAGCCCCGCCAGCTGCGGCAGGTAGCGGCGGATGAATTTGCCCTGCGCGTCGAACTTCAGGCTCTGGCTGACCGGGTTGAAGATGCGGAAATAGGGCTGCGCGTCGCAGCCCGAGCTCGAGGCCCACTGCCAGCCGCCATTGTTGGAAGAGAGGTCGAAGTCATTGAGCTTTTCGGCGAAGTAGCGTTCGCCCCAGCGCCAGTCCACCCCCAGGTCCTTGATGAGGAAGCACGCGCTGACCATGCGCAGCCGGTTGTGCATGTAGCCGGTCTGGTTCAGCTGCATCATGGCCGCATCGACCAGGGGGTAGCCGGTTCGGCCTTCGCACCAGGCGGCAAAGGCCTGCTGTGCCTGCTCGCCGCGTTCCCAGGCGATGGCGTCGTACTCGGGCTTGAAGCTGCGCTCGGCCACGTGCGGGAAGTTGGCCAGGATCTGCACGTAGAAGTCGCGCCAGATCAGCTCGTTGAGCCAGCTCAGGGCGCCGGCGCTGCCCTGCCCCTGGCGCTCGAAGGCCGTGCGCGCCATCTCGCGCACGGACACCGTGCCAAAGCGCAGGTGCACGCCCAGGTAGCTGGGGCCCTTGACGGCGGGGAAGTCGCGGGCCTCGCCGTAGCGGTCCATCCGCGCAAGGAATTCCTCGAACATCGCGCGACCGCCCCGCGCGCCCGGCTGCAGGCCGAGCGTCGGCAGGTTGGTGGCTTCAAAGCCGATGTCTGCCAGCGAGGGCACGCGCGCCTGCGGCCCCGCTGGCCGCTCGGCCAGGGCCTGCGCATGGGGGGCCACCGCCAGGGGGTCGAGCTGCAGGCTGCTGACCTTCTTGAGCCAGGCGTTCTTGTAGGGCGTGAACACGCTGAAGGGGCGGCCGCCCTGTGTGAGCACTTCCTCGCGCTCGAACACCACCTGGTCCTTGAAGCTGTGGAAGGCGGCGCCTTGCTGCGCCAGGGCCTGCCGCACCTGCGCGTCACGGGCCAGGGCCTGCGGTTCGTAGTCGTGGTTGGTGAACACAGCGTCCACCCCCCACTGCGCGCACAGGCGCGGCAGCGCCTCGCGTGACCAGGCGTGCTCGACCAGCAGGCCGGCGTCGGCCCGGCCGTGCGCGCGGCCGAGCGCGGCCAGCTGCTCGTGCAGGTCGGCCAGCGAGGCGAGGATGAATTCCACGCGCCGGTCCTGCCTGGGCAGCGCGTCCAGGATCTCGCGGTCGAGCACGAAAAGGCAGAGCACCTCCCGGCAGCTCACCAGGGCATGGTGCAGGGCGGCATGGTCCTCGGCCCTCAGATCGCGCCTGAACCAGACCAGGCCGCGTGCGTAGCGTGTGTTCATGCCGGGCATGGTAGGGCCGAGCTGCCGGCCAGGCCTCGCCCCGGCCGCACACCCGACTCGGCCGCTGGGGTGTTGGGGGCAGGGCATAGAATCCGCCGCATGGCGCTGGACCTCGAACCCACGAACTTCACGCATCATTTCCTGATTGCGATGCCCGAGGTGGAAGGCGAGCCCTTTTTCCGCAGCGTCGTCTACATGTGCGAGCACAGCCAGCGCGGCGCCCTGGGACTGGTGATCAACAAGCCCAGCGACATCACGCTGCAGAACCTGTTCGACAAGGTCGACCTGCCCCTGGGCCGCAAGGAGCTGAGCGACTCGCCCGTGTTCCACGGCGGGCCGGTGCAGACCGACCGCGGCTTCGTGCTGCACGAGCGCATCCTCGAGGGCGACGACCCGGTGTATGCCTCCACCCTCGCCATCCCCGGCGGGCTGGAGATGACCACCTCGCGCGACGTGCTGGAGGCCCTGTCCTCTGGCGGCGGGCCGCGCAAGCTGTTCGTCTCGCTGGGCTATTCGGCCTGGGCCGAGGGGCAGCTGGAAGCAGAAATCTCGGAGAACAGCTGGCTGACCGTCGGCGCCGATCCGTCCCTCATCTTCGACGTGCCGCCGGCCCAGCGCTACGAGCGGGCCCTGCAGCTGCTGGGCCTGCAAAGCTGGATGCTCTCGACCGGAGCCGGGCACGCATGAGCGCGGGGCCCGCATCGCCCGCCGCACAGCACCAAACGTTTCTGGCTTTCGACTACGGCCTCAAGCGCACGGGTGTGGCCTCGGGCAACCGCCTGGTGCGCAGCGCCACCGGCCGGGGCACCATCACCGCCCTGGGCGACGCGCGCTTTGAGCACATCGCACAGCGCATCCGTGACTGGCAGCCCGACGCGCTGGTGGTGGGTGTGCCTTTCCATCCCGACGGTGCGCCGCACGAGAACACCGCCCGCGCGCAGAAGTTCGCCCGCCAGTTGCGCGGTCGGTTCGGCCTGCCGGTGTTCGAGGTGGACGAGCGCTACTCCACCACCGAGGCCTTGTCCCTGGGTGCGCGCGATGCCGACGAGGCCGCTGCCTGCATAATTCTTGAGCAATTTCTGAGGAGCCTGCCTTGAGCCCCGTCTTGAGCGCGCACAACCCATTTCCATCCCCGACAAGGAGCCGCTCATGAGCCTGGTGCTCGATGCCGAAGCCCTGTACGCCGAGCTGCTGGGCAGCATGAGGGCGCTGCTGGCCACCTGCCCGCAGGATGCGCAGCCGCGCCTGGTGGGCGTGGCCTCCGGAGGCGTGTGGCTGGCCGAGCGGCTCAGCCAGGACCTGCAACTGACGCAGCCCCTGGGCGTTCTGTCGTCGGCCATGCACCGTGACGACTTCGCGCAGCGCGGCCTGGCCGCCACCACGCAGACGCGCCTGCCGTTTGACGTGAACGGCGCGCACCTGATCGTGCTGGACGACGTGCTCTACACCGGCCGCACCGTGCGGGCGGTGCTCAATGAACTGTTCGACTACGGGCGCCCGGCCAGCGTGAAGCTGGCGGTGCTGGTGGACCGCGGCGGCCGAGAGCTGCCGGTGGCGGCCGACATCGCCGTGGCCCGCGTGAGCCTGCCGGCCGGCGAATCGCTGTCGCTGGCCCGGGGTGCGGACGGGCGCTTCAGCCTCGAAGTGCAGAAAGGTTAAAGCCGTGCTCTACAAGCGCAACCCCCAACTGAACAAGCACGGTGAACTGATTCACCTGCTGTCCACCGAGGGCCTGCCCAAGGCCATCCTCACGCAGATCCTGGACACCGCGGCCAACTTCGTGAGCGTGAACGACCGCGAGGTCAAGAAGGTGCCGCTTCTGCGCGGCAAGAGCGTGTTCAACCTGTTTTTCGAGAACTCCACCCGCACGCGCACCACCTTCGAGATCGCGGCCACGCGCCTGTCGGCCGACGTGATCAACCTGGACATCGCCCGCTCCTCCGCCTCCAAGGGCGAGTCGCTGCTGGACACCATCGCCAACCTCTCGGCGATGGCCGCCGACATCTTCGTGGTGCGCCACAGCGAGTCGGGCGCGCCCTACCTGATTGCCCAGCACGTGGCGCCGCATGTGCACGTGGTCAACGCCGGCGACGGGCGGCATGCGCACCCCACGCAGGGGCTGCTGGACATGTACACCATCCGTCACTTCAAGGGCGACTTCTCCAACCTGTCGGTGGCCATCGTGGGCGACGTGCTGCACTCGCGCGTGGCCCGCTCCGACATCCACGCCCTGACCACCCTGGGCTGCCCCGAGGTGCGCGTGGTCGGGCCCAAGACGCTGGTGC
>CAYVGD010000214.1:0-5220 GCA_964450095.1 uncultured Polaromonas sp. | reverse complement strand
CCAGCGCCATCACGCACAGCATGGCGGTGTAGCCGGCGGTGCCGATGGCCATGGCCTGGCGCGGGCTGAACGCGGCCGGCAGCTTCACCAGCCAGCGGCCTTCCAGGCTGGCGCGCTCGGCCATCAGGCCCCAGCGGGTCTCGCCCAGGCCCCAGCCGTTGTGGATGAAGCGGTCGCCCGGCTTCCAGTCCGGGTGCTCGGAAGAAAGCACCTCGCCGGCGCCATCGATGCCGGCCACCATGGGCCAGGCGCGCACCACCGGGCCCTTGTTCGTGATGGCCAGGCCGTCCTTGAAATTGAGCGTGGAATAGTCCACGCGCACCTGCACGTCGCCGGGCGGCAGGCCCGATTCATCCACCGGGCCGACGGTGGCGGAAAAGCCGGCCTCGGTCTTGTTGAGCAAAAGCGCTTTGAACATGTTGTCTCCTGGCGCCCGGGGTGGGTGCCTTGTTTTTGGGAATGCGAACCGCGGCTTCTCGGCGCAGCGGCTGCCTCAAACTGAATTCATAATTATGAGTCCCGCGCTTGCGGCTGGCTGACGCACGGCCCATCCTCCTTGGGGGTTTGCAGGACGAGGCAAGGCACTGGCCCGCCCGTTGCCCCTCCACTCAGTCGGGCTGCCGCCGCGCCTTCAGCCGGAGGGGCCGGCGCAGGCTCCAGAGCCAGAGGCCCAACGCCATGAGCGAGCCGACCACCAGCGTGAGCGCCAGCGCCGCCCAGAGCCCGGCCAGCAGACCCGCCACCAGGCCTGCAGGACCGGACACCGGCTCGCCATTCCAGTTCACGGTGTCGAAACCGATCCAGGCCAGCACCCCCATGAGAAGCCCCAGCGGCACCAATGAGGACAACAGGCCGATGAACACCAGCTTGTAGACGGAGCCGGTGCCAAGGCGTTCGAGCAGGAGGGGCGAAAGCGGAGTGGGATCGGATGGATCGGGCATGGCCCGGCATTGTCCACGGCCTGCGGCCGCGCCTGTGGCGCTGCGCCCCGCGCCCGGGCCGGCGGGCTCCCAAGCGCCCACGGCAGCGCTGGCCGCCTAAAATCCCGTCTTTCTCGGAGGTTCAGTGATTCGCATCGACAGCCAGGCTGGCCAGCCGTCAAAGGGCCGCGCATGAAGGTGCTGGTCACCGGGGCCGCCGGCTTCATCGGGATGCACACGGCGCTGCGGCTCCTGGCGCAGGGCCACGAAGTCATTGGCCTGGACAACGTCAACGATTACTACGACGTCCGCCTCAAGCGCGCGCGCCTGGCCGAGCTGGCGCGGCAGCCGGGCTTCAAATTCCATGAATTCGGCATCGAGCAGGCCGACCCGCTCGACGCGCTGTTTCGCAGCGTGCGGCCGCAGCGCGTGGTGCACCTGGCCGCGCAGGCCGGCGTGCGCTACTCGCTCACCCACCCGCAGGCCTACGCCGCCGCCAACCTGCAGGGCTTCATGAACATGCTGGAAGCCTGCCGCCACCATGCCGTGGAACACCTGGTGTATGCCAGCAGCTCCAGCGTGTATGGCGGCAACACGCAGTTGCCCTTTGCAGAGCACCAGGCGGTGGACCACCCGATCAGCCTGTACGCGGCCACCAAGAAGGCCAACGAGCTGATGGCGCACACCTACAGCCACCTGTTCGGGCTGCCCACCACCGGCCTGCGCTTTTTCACCGTGTACGGCCCCTGGGGCCGGCCCGACATGGCGCCCTTCAAGTTCGCGCGCGCCATCCTGCGCGGCGAGGAAATCGAGGTCTACAACGAAGGGCGGAGCCTGCGCGACTTCACCTTCATCGACGACGTGGTCGAGGCCACGGTGCGCCTGCTGCACAAGCTGCCCGAACCAGGCGAAGGCCCGGGCCTGGCCAGCGCCCTGGGTCCCTGGCGCGTGTTCAACGTGGGTAACGGCCAGCCCGTGGTGCTGACCGACTTCATCGACGCGCTCGAAAAAAGCCTGGGCCGCCCCGCGCGCCGCAGGCTGCTGCCCATGCAGCCGGGCGACATGGGCGCAACCGCCTGCGACGCCACGGCACTCAAGGCCTGGACCGGCTTTGCCCCCGCCACCCCCATGCCCCAGGGCGTGCAACGCTTTGCCGACTGGTTCGTCCAGCACCACCCATGAAGATCTCTATTTTTGGCACCGGCTACGTCGGCCTGGTGACCGGCGCCTGCCTGGCCGATGTGGGCCACAAGGTGTTGTGCATGGACCTGGACGAGGCCAAGATCCGGCGCCTGAAGGGCGGGCAGATTCCCATCTGGGAGCCGGGGCTCGAGGCCATCGTCCAGCGCAACATCGCCGAGGGGCGGCTGGGCTTTTCCACCGACGCGGCCGAGGCGGTGGCGCATGCGGACATCCAGTTCATTGCCGTGGGCACACCCCCGGGGGAGGACGGCTCGGCCGATCTCCAGTACGTGCTGGCGGTCGCCCAGGGCATTGCCCGCCACATGCAGGGCTACAAGCTCATCGTCAACAAGTCCACGGTGCCCGTGGGCACGGCCGACAAGGTGCGGGCGCGCGTGCAGGCCGTGCTGGCCGAGCGCGGCCAGGCGCTGCCCTTCGAGGTGATCTCCAACCCGGAGTTCCTCAAGGAAGGCTCGGCCGTGGCCGACTTCCAGAAGCCCGACCGCATCATCGTGGGCGCGCAGTCGGAGCGGGCACGCACGCTGATGCAGGATCTCTACGAGCCCTTCAACCGGAACCACCAGCGCACACTGTTCATGGACGTGCGCAGCGCCGAGCTCACCAAATACGCATCGAACGCGATGCTGGCCGCGCGCATCAGCTTCATGAACGAGTTGGCCAACCTGTCCGAGAAACTCGGCGCCGACATCGAGGAGGTGCGGCGCGGCATGGGGGCCGATCCGCGCATCGGTTACCAGTTCATCTACCCGGGCTGCGGCTACGGCGGCAGTTGCTTTCCGAAGGACGTGCGGGCGCTGGAGCGCATGGCGCACGAACTCGGCCACGAAGCCCGTCTGATCAGTGCCATCGAGGCGGTGAACAACCGCCAGAAGGAGCGGCTCTTCGACAAGCTCTGCGAACACCTGGGCGGCGTGGACAAGCTGCGCGGCCAGACCATCGCGCTCTGGGGCCTGGCCTTCAAGCCCAACACCGACGACATGCGCGAGGCGCCCAGCCGCACGCTCATGGAGGCGCTCTGGCAGGCCGGCGCCACCGTCCAGGCCTTCGACCCGGTGGCCATGGACGAGACGCGCAGGCTCTACGGCGAGCGGCCCGGCCTCGTGCTGGCAGCCGACAAGTACGCGGCCCTGGCCGGCGCGAGCGCGCTGGTGATCTGCACCGAATGGCAGCAGTTCCGCGCCCCCGATTTCGAGGAAATGGCCACGCGCCTGAAGGCCCGCACCATCATCGACGGCCGCAACCTCTACGCGCCAGACAAGCTCCGCGCCGAAGGCTGGGCCTACCTCTCCATCGGGCGGCCCTGAGGCACCGGCACGCGCCATGAATTCGCTCTCCCGGCAAGACGCCCAAGCCCCCCCCGCCGCATCGCCCTTCAAGCGCGCGGTGCGCGTGGCCGTTCCGCTGGCCCTGCTGTGGCTGGCCTGGGAATGGCTGCTGCAGCACGCCGACCTCGGCCAGCTGTGGCACCAGGCGCGGCAGCTTCCCGCCTGGGCTTGGGCCGCTGCGGGCTGCGCCCTGCTGGCCGGCCACAGCCTGCGGGCGCTGCGCGTGCAGCGCGAATGGCACCACATCCGGCCCGTGGGCCTGGCCGCCTGCCTGCGGCTGGTGCTCACGCACAACGCCGCAGTCATCCTGCTGCCGCTGCGCTCGGGCGAGGCGGGCTATGTGTGGCTGGTGCACCGGCACTGGGGCGTGGGCTGGCGTGCTGCGGCCCTGAGCCTGTTGCGCTGGCGACTGCAGGACGCCACCGTGCTGGTGCTGCTGGCCATCGCCCTGATGCTGCCCTGGACCGTGGCGGCCAGGGGTCTGCTGGCCGCCTCGCTCATCACGCTGGTGGTGCTGCTTCAGGGGCCGCTGCTGACCTGGCTGGCGCGCCGGGCGGCGGGCGCATCCGGACCGCTGCTGGGCACGGGCACCGTGCTGCCATCGCTTTCCGGCCTGGGGCCCCTGGGCCGTTGGGGCCATGGCTGGCTGGCCAGCGCCGGCAACTGGACCCTCAAGGTGCTGGCCCTGGGCGGCCTGCTGCTGGCCCTGGCCGACCTGCCCACGCTCGCCGCGCTGCGCGCGGCGCTGGGCGGTGAACTGGCCGGTGTTCAGCCGCTCCAAGGCCCTGCGGGCCTGGGCACCTACGAAGCCGGCGTGTGGCTGGCCTCGGCCCAGGACGCGACCCGGCAGGCAGCCGTCGTGGCTGCCGCGCTGGCGGTGCATGCCTTCAGCCTCGCGATTGCGCTGGGCGCGGCAGCGCTGGCCCAGTTGATCCCTGCACCTTCTTCACAGCCTTCCGCAAAGACCCCCTCATGAGCGCCGTCCCCACGTCCCTTCTTCACCCCCCACTGGCCGAGTGCGCTCCGGCGCCGGCTGCCGACCGGTCGCACCGCGTCTCGGTGGTGGTGCCCATGTACAACGAGGCCGAGAACGCCACGCAGATGATCGACTCGGTGCAGGAGGCCCTGGCCGACTACCCGGCGCCGTGGGAGCTGATCGTGGTGGACGACGGCAGCACCGACGGCACCGCCCTGGCCCTGCGCCGCCATGCACGGCAGGTGGGCTCCCACGTGCGCGTGATCGAGCTGGCGCGCAACTTCCGGCAGACCGCCGCCATGCAGGCCGGCATCGATGCCGCGCGCGGCGACGTGATCGTGACCATGGACGGCGACCTGCAGAACGACCCGCGCGACATCCCGCGCATGGTCACGCGGCTCGTTCAGGAGGACCTGGACCTCGTCGCCGGCTGGCGCCACCAGCGGCAGGATGGCTTCATCCTGCGCAAGCTTCCCTCGCGCATCGCCAACCGGCTGATCCGGAAGGTCAGCGGCCTGGAATTCCAGGACCTGGGCTGCAGCCTCAAGGTGTTCCGCGGCACGGTGCTGAGGCGCATCCGGCTTTACGGGGAGATGCACCGCTTCATCCCCGCTTGGCTCGCCACGGTGACCAGCCCCTCGCGCATGGCCGAGGAGCCGGTCAACCACCGAGCCCGCGTGGCCGGCCAGTCCAAGTACGGCATCAGCCGCACCTTCCGCGTCATCGTGGACCTGCTGGCCGTGCACTTCTTCCTGCGCTTTGGCACCCGGCCGGGGCACTTCTTCGGCGGCCTGGG
>CAYVGD010000213.1:0-5241 GCA_964450095.1 uncultured Polaromonas sp. | reverse complement strand
TGCGCAAGAACACCGGCGACGACCGCCGCCGCACGCACGACATGAACACGGCCAACTGGATTCCGGACCTGTTCATGCGCCGCGTCATGGAAAAAGGCAGCTGGACCCTGTTCTCGCCCTCGGACTGCCCCGACCTGCACGACCTGTACGGCGAAGCCTTCGAGAAGGCCTATACCGCCTACGAAGCACGCGCCGAGCGCGGTGAGATCAAGCCCAGCCGCAAGGTGCAGGCCAACGACCTGTGGCGCAAGATGCTCTCGATGCTGTTCGAGACCGGCCATCCCTGGATCACCTTCAAGGACGCATGCAACGTGCGCTCGCCCCAACAGCACGCGGGCGTGGTGCACTCATCCAACCTGTGCACCGAGATCACGCTCAACACCAGCGACACCGAAACCGCCGTGTGCAACCTGGGCTCGGTCAACCTGGTGCGCCACCTCAAGGATGGCCCCAACGGCAAGGAAATCGACCACGACAAGCTCAAGAAGACGATCCGCATCGCCATGCGCATGTTGGACAACGTGATCGACATCAATTATTACGCGGTCAAGAAGGCCCGCGACTCCAACATGCGCCACCGTCCCGTGGGCCTGGGCATCATGGCGTTCCAAGACAGCCTGTATGAACTGCGCATCCCGTACGCCAGCCAGGAGGCGGTGGAGTTCGCCGACAAGTCCATGGAAGCCGTGTGCTACTACGCCTACTGGGCCTCGACCGAACTGGCCAAGGAGCGCGGCAAGTACACCAGCTACAAGGGCTCGCTGTGGGATCAGGGCATCCTGCCCCCCGACACGCTGGACATGCTGGCCAAGGCCCGGGGCGGCTACCTGGAGGTCGACCGTTCCTCCACGCTGGACTGGGAAGCGCTGCGCAAGAAGATTGCCGTCGACGGCATGCGCAACTCCAACTGCGTGGCGATCGCCCCGACCGCGACCATCTCCAACATCATCGGCGTGGATGCCTGCATCGAACCTTGCTTCGGCAACCTCTCGGTCAAGTCCAACCTGTCGGGCGAGTTCACCGTGATCAACAGCTACCTGGTGCGTGACCTCAAGCGCCTGGGCCTGTGGGACGAGGTGATGGTGGTGGACCTCAAGCACTTCGACGGCTCGCTGCGCCCCATCGACCGCGTGCCGCAGGACATCAAGGCCCTGTACGCCACGGCCTTCGAGGTGGAGCCGCAGTGGATCGTGGAGGCCGCCGCCCGTCGCCAGAAATGGATCGACCAGGCCCAGTCGCTGAACATCTACATGGCTGGCGCCTCGGGCAAGAAGCTGGACGACACCTACAAGCTCGCCTGGCTGCGCGGCCTGAAGACCACCTACTACCTGCGCACCATGGCCGCCACGCACGCCGAAAAATCCACGGTGCAGGCAGGCCGGCTCAACGCCGTGTCGGCCATGGCACCCAGCGCTGCGATGAGCGCGCCGAGCGCATCCAGCGCCCTGGAGGCAGCCGCGGCCGCCGCTCAGGCGCAGATGGAGGCGTCGCCTGCGACCGACATCAAGTTCTGTGCGATCGACGACCCGGGTTGCGAGGCCTGCCAGTAAAGGCATCGGGCTCGACCACCGACCAGCGGCGAACAAGAAAATGCCCTCGAGAAAACCGTGTGATGCCGCAAGACCTCGCCCTGTTTTTCTCGTGCGGCATACGATGCAACGCAGCGCGCAGTTCCGCACGCTGCGGCAATTGAACAACAGCTAACGAATCGCTCTAGAACGAAATCTTTTCATTTGTTCTGGCAGCTTTCATAATCCGAAGAATTGGAAACGTCTATGTTGTCCTGGGACGAAGAAGTCAAACCCACCGCGCAAACCGTTGGCACGCTCACCAGCCGCCCGGTGGATTTCCCCTCCTCCGCTGCAGCAGCCCCTCGCATGCTCAGCGATGCAGCGCTCGCACCCAGCGCTGCTGCAACTGCACCGGCCGCAAACACCGCCGGCAGCAGCGCACGCCGCATCAAGGTGGCCGACAAGCGCATCATCAACGGCCAGACTGACGTCAACCAGTTGGTGCCCTTCAAGTACAAGTGGGCCTGGGAAAAATACCTGGCCACCTGCGCCAATCACTGGATGCCGCAGGAAGTGAACATGACACGCGACATCGCGCTCTGGAAGGACCCCAACGGTCTCACAGAGGACGAGCGCCGCATCGTCATGCGCAACCTGGGCTTTTTCGTCACCGCCGACTCGCTGGCGGCCAACAACATCGTTCTGGGCACCTACCGCCACGTCACGGCGCCCGAATGCCGCCAGTTCCTGCTGCGCCAGGCTTTTGAAGAAGCCATCCACACCCACGCCTACCAGTACATCACCGAATCGCTGGGTCTGGACGAGGGCGAGATCTTCAACGCTTACAACGAAGTCCAGTCCATCCGCGACAAGGACCAGTTCCTGATCCCGTTCATCGAAGCGATCATGGACCCGAACTTCAAGACGGGCACGCCCGAGACGGACCAGACGCTGCTGAAGTCGCTGATCGTCTTCGCCTGCCTGATGGAAGGTCTGTTCTTCTACGTGGGCTTCACGCAGATCTTGGCGCTGGGCCGCCAGAACAAGATGACCGGTGCCGCCGAGCAGTACCAGTACATCCTGCGCGACGAGTCCATGCACTGCAACTTCGGCATCGACCTGATCAACCAGCTCAAGCTCGAGAACCCGCACCTGTGGACGCCGGAGTTCAAGGAAGAGATCAAGGGCCTGTTCATGAAGGCCGTGGAGCTGGAATACCGCTACGCCGAGGACACCATGCCGCGCGGCGTGCTGGGCCTGAACGCCTCGATGTTCAAGGGCTACCTGCGCTACATCGCCAATCGGCGCGCCACGCAGATCGGCCTGGAGGCCTTGTTCCCGAACGAGGAAAATCCCTTCCCCTGGATGAGCGAGATGATCGACCTCAAGAAAGAGCGCAATTTCTTTGAAACGCGCGTGATTGAGTATCAGTCGGGTGGCGCTCTGTCCTGGGACTGAATCCGTCGTGCCTTGAGAGATCCCCGGGCTCTTCCGAAAACATGACGTCCCTTCACACGCCGACCTGCAAGCTTCTCGACAGAAGAAGCCAGGGTCGGCGTTTTCGTGTTCGCAGCGTTGGGCCGGTGGTGCACCGGCCCAGCGCTGCGGATCGCTTCTGCGCCTCAGCGGCGTGAAGTGCTCTTTGCAATGTGATCAAGGAGAAAACTATGGCAACTGCAAAAAAACCTGCGGCTAAGAAAGCTGCTCCCAAGAAGGCTGTCGCAGCCAAGAAAGCCCCGGCCAAGAAGGCTCCGGCCAAGAAAGTAGCCGCCAAGAAAGCCCCGGCCAAGAAGGCCGTAGCGAAGAAGGCGCCTGCCAAGAAGGTCGCGGTCAAGAAGGTGGCAGCCAAGAAGGCGGTGGCCAAGAAGGCCGTAGCGAAGAAGGCCCCCGCCAAGAAAGTCGCAGCCAAAAAGGTCGCGGCCAAGAAGCCGGTCGCCAAGAAGGCCGTAGCGAAGAAGGCCGTGGCCAAGAAGGCCCCTGCCAAGAAAGTCGCTGCGAAGAAGGCCGTGGCCAAGAAGCCTGCCGCGAAGAAGCCTGCTGCGAAGAAGGCTGCCAAGAAGCCCGCCGCGAAAGCACCCGCTGCCCCTGCCCCTGCTGCTCAGACCACACTGAATCCGCAGGCGGCCTGGCCCTTTCCCACGGCCAGCAAGCCCTGAGTCCCCACGAAGGACTGCTTGAACCGCAAGCCCGACATCCCAGGATGTCGGGCTTTTTTCATGGCCCAGTCGGGCCTCAGGCGGGACGCAGGTGCTCGAGCGTGTAGTTCTGGCAGCCGGGCGTGGCGATCTTGTGCGAACCCACGCGGTTGCCCAGGGCGCACGCGTCGGCCAAGCTCCAGCCACGCTCCAGGCCGAAAAGCAGCGCACCTCTGAAGGCATCGCCGCAACCGGTGGGATCGACCAGTTGCTCGGCCTGCACCGGCTCGACCAGGGTCATGCGGCCATCAACCCACACCTCGCAGCCCTGACCGCCCAGGGTGACCACCAGGCCCTGCACACGGCGCGAAATCTCGGCCGAGCTCAGGCCGGTGCGCTCGCTGAGCATCCGGCCTTCATAGTCATTGACCGTGACCCAAGTGGCGCGATCGATGAAACCGGTCAGCTCCTGCCCGTTGAACATGGGCAGGCCCTGACCCGGGTCGAAGACGAAAGGGATGCCGGCCGCATGCAGTTGCTCGGCGTGGCCGAGCATGGCATCGCGGCCGTCCGGCGAGATGATGGCCAGCCGGATGTCTGCCTGCGGCACGATGCGCGTCTGGTGCGCAAAGCTCATGGCGCCCGGGTGGAAGGCAGTGATCTGGTTGTTGTCGCGATCGGTCATGATCATGGCCTGCGCGGTGTAGCTCTCGGGCACCACCCGGATGAATTCGGTGCTGATGCCCAGCGACTGAAAGCGCGCCACATAGTCTGCGCCGTCGCTGCCGACGGCCGCCTTCGGGTAGGGCACGCCACCGAGCTGATGCAGGCTGTAGGCGATGTTGCCGGCGCAGCCACCGAACTCGCGGCGCAGGCTGGGCACCAGGAAGGACACGTTCAGGATGTGCAGTTGCTCGGGCAGGATCTGCTCGGCAAAGCGGCCCTCGAAGTTGGTGATGGTGTCGAAGGCAAGCGATCCGCAAATCAAGGCTGGCATGGGGCAATCCGGCTGGAGAAGGAACGCGCCCGGACAGGGCCGGGCATGAAAAGGGGCGAACGCAAGACCGTCGCCCCAGAACCGAAATTGTAGAGCTTGACCGGCGCGCGGACCGGCGCAGACTCTAGAGCTGGGCGGTCATCAGCACCCAGCCCTCCTGGGTGTCGGCCGCTTCCAGTCGGGCATGGGGCGCATACGCCGCCTGCAGCTCCTCAGCCTGGCGCTCCAAGATGCCCGCCAGCACCAGGTGCCCGCCCGGCGCCACGTGCGCGCACAACAGCGGCGCCAGCACCTTGAGCGGCGTGGCCAGGATGTTGGCCAGCACGGTCTGGTAGTGCCCCTGCGCCCGATCGGGCAAGCCCGCGTTCAGCCCGACGCCGTTGGCCTGCGCGTTGAGCAAAGTGGCCTGCACCGCGGCTTCGTCGATGTCCACCGCATCGACCTCGGACGCGCCGAACTTGGCCGCCCCGATCGCCAGGATGCCGGAGCCGCAGCCGTAGTCGAGCACGCGGCCCTGCACAGGCGTTCGGCCCTGCTGCTGCGGCAGGCCACCCGCGATCCAGCGCAAGCACATGCGGGTCGTCGGGTGCGTGCCCGT
>CAYVGD010000212.1:0-5246 GCA_964450095.1 uncultured Polaromonas sp. | reverse complement strand
ACCTGTCGACGAAACACCGCACAAAGCGGCCTCACCGCACCGGCCGCGGCGGGTGCTGGTGATCGAGGACAACCAGGACGCCGCCCGCACCCTGCGCGAGTTGCTGGAGTTGTCGGGCAACGAGGTGCAGCTGGCCTTCGACGGCACCAGCGGCGTGGAGGCCGCGCACCATTTCGCGCCAGAGGTGGTGATCTCAGACATCGGCCTGCCCGGCAGCGCCGATGGCTACGCCGTGGCCCGGCTGATGCGCGCCGCTGAGGACCTGAAGAACGTGTACCTGATCGCACTGTCGGGCTACACCGACGAGCAGGCCCGCGGCAAGGCCCGGGACGCGGGCTTTGACCGCTACCTGTTCAAGCCGGTGAACCTGCATGAACTGGAAGAGGCGCTGGACGGCGCCCGGGCCTGAGCCAGGCAAGGACCCGCCCGGCTGTGCGCCGCAGAGGCGGCGCCGCTCATGCGTTCTGGGCCCGCGCCTGCAGCACCTGGCGCATCTTGGCCAGGAGCTTGGCCAGGATCACCGGCTTGGCCAGGTGCTCGTCAAAGCCGCTGGCCCGCGCAAGCGCCACATCGCTTTCGAAGGCATAGCCGGTCAGCGCGATCAGCGGCGTGCGCTGGCAGGGGCCAGGCCGGCTGCGGATCTGCCGCGCCGCGGCCAGGCCGTCGAGCACCGGCATGTCGATGTCCATGAGGATGAGGTCAAAGGTCTGGGCGCTTGCGCGCTCGAGCGCCTGCTGGCCGTCTGCCGCCTGCTCGGTGCGGTGGCCCTGGGCTTGGAGCATGCGCACGAGCAGTTCGCGGTTCATGGCCACGTCGTCCACCACCAGCACGTTCAACGGCGGCAGCGGCTCGGGGCTGTCCTCGGCCGCCGGCTGGCCCGGCGCCAGGTGCTCCATGCGCAGCGGCAGGTGCACCAGGAAGCGCGTGCCGCGGCCCGGCGCCGACTCCACCGAGATGTCGCCGCCCATGGCACCGACGATGCCCCGCACGATGGCCAGGCCCAGGCCGCTGCCGCCGTGCTGGCGGTACACGCTGGCGTCGAGCTGCTCGAAGCGCTGGAACAGCCGCGCCTGCTGCGCCGCGTCCATGCCCACGCCGGTGTCGTGCACCGTCAACCGCAGCAGCGCAGCGGTGCTGCCCTGGGGCTCGATGTCCACGCCCAGGCAGATGCGGCCCTGGGGCGTGAACTTGATGGCGTTGGACAGCAGGTTGCCCAGCACCTGCTGCAGGCGGGTCGGGTCGCCCAGGGCGCGCGCCGGGCTGGCGCCGTGCATCTGCACCACGAAGTCCAGGCCGCGCTTGCCGGCCTCGAGCCGGTAGAGCGCGGCGCACGACTCGACCAGTTCCACCAGGTTGAACGGGCGCGATTCGAGCAGCAGCTTGCCCTCTTCGATCTTGGAGAAATCGAGGATGTCGTTGAGGATGCGGGTGAGCGTCTCGGCCGTGTCGATGATCTTGCGTGCGTCGGCGCGGTGGGACGCGTCCTGCAGTTCCTGCTGCAGCAGTTGCGCAAAGCCCAGGATGCCGTTGAGCGGCATGCGGATTTCATGGCTCATGGTGGCCAGAAAGCGCGACTTGGCCGCGTCAGCGTCGGCCGCGGCCTGGCGCGCGGCCATGAGGTCGGAGATGTCGATGATCACGCCGTGCCAGATGCGCCGGCCCTGGGCACTGGCCCGCAGCTGGCCGCTCAGCCGCATGCAGCGCACGATGCCGTCGTCGCCCGCCACCTGGAAACTGAGGTCGAGCGGCTGCGCAGCAGACACCTGCTCGGCGAGTTGCCGGGCGGCCAGCGCGGGGGAGCCCTCGCCGCTGTGGTTCAGCAACTCCAGCACCGGCAGCGGCACGCGGCCGGGCTCCAAGCGCAGGTAGCGCGCGGCTGAAGGCGAAAGGTAGGTGAACAAGGCCTGGCCGTCCGGCGCAGCCTCCATGCGAAACAGCACGCCCGGGAAGGTTTCGGAGACGCCCGTGAAGCTGTCGCGCAGCTCGTGCAGCGCCTGCTCGAGCTGCTGCTCGCGCTGGCGCAGCGAGGCCAGGAAGCCGTTGAGCGCGCCCTGGATTTCGCCGAACTCGCGGGGCAGGCCCTCGAGCTGGTCCAGCGGGGTGTGGGTCTGCTGCGCCTGGCGAACCTGCAGCATGAGCTGGCGCACCGGGCGGCTGGCCAGGTGCAGCAGGAAGTAAAAGGTCAGCCAGGCCAGCGTGCTCATGAGCATCACGCCGCCCAGCGCCGTCAGGCGCGTGGCGCGCAGCTCGTCGAGCACATCGCTGCGGCGCATGGGAATGACGGTGATCCAGGACACATCGTTGGCCACCGAGAAGCCCCGGTGGCGGGCGTAGCCGTAAAGCGTGGGCTCACCGCCTGAAGGCGTGAGCTCGACCCAGCCGCGGTCGCCGGCCGCCGTGAGCTGGCGCAGCTGCCCGGGTGCCAGGCCCCTGACCGAGGAGGCATCGCCAAAGCGCAGCTCACCGTCGCTGCCCAGGATGGCGGGGCGGGCCAGGTAGCCCTTGAGCCGGCTGCTGGCATAGGTCTTGACCTTGGCCGACAGCCAGTCCACGCTCAGGTGCGCGCCCATCACGCCGAGCAGCCGCCCCTGCTCACTGAAGGCAGGAGCGGCCACGTCCACGAAGCGAAGCGGCTGGGTGGGGTCCACCCGGGGCAGCAAGCTGGCCAGCAACTTCGCTTCGTGCACGTCCAGCACCACCGGCTCCTTGCTGGCGCGCTGGAACCAGTTGCGCTGGGACACGTCGGCCCCCATGAGCAGGTTGCGGGTGGAGGCGACCACGCGGCCCTCGGGTGTGACGAAGCCGATCCACGCGTACTGCGGCTGCGCGCTTTGAAGCAGGTTCATGGCGCGTTGCAGGCCGGGCAGGTTGCGGTCGAAGTCGAGCGCCGTGATGTAGTCGGCCCGCACGCGGATGTCGGTGAAGTGCTGGCGGATGTCGCTGTCGAGCAGGTTCGCGAAAAACGCCGCGTCCTGCGAATTTTGCTGGCCCCGAGCCTGCAGGGACGAGCGCACCAGCTGCGAGTCCACGAAAGACGCCAAGAGTGCTGTCATCACGGCCAGCACCAGGCTGAAGGCCAAGAGCATCTGCTGGCGCAGCGGAATCTGCAGGTTGGAGATGAAGGACTTGTCTGGCATGGGCCGCCGCTGGCGCGGGTAAAGAAGTTCACCATGGGCTGATGCGCACATGGGCGTGGCCCAATGATGACGCGCAAACCCGACACCACGGCAACATCTCGGTAACAAATGATGACAACCAGACCCACCTGAGCGCTGAGGCGCGGCTGGGCAAAGTGGCGGTGGCCGACACGCGGCCGATCCCGGCCCAGGCGACCCAGGCCGGGATGGCGACCGCGCAGCGCATACCGCGTGCGCGTGTGACATCCCACCTGGCCGAACGTTCCCGTCTTGCCATCGTGCAGGGCCGGTGCCTGGCGGCATGGGCTGGGCCGCACGCCGCAACCCGCCGTGGGAGGTGCAGCGTGCAGCGACTCTGGAGGACTTGCCGCCTGCCCCATGCAAAACGCCCCTTTCGGGGCGTCGAGGCAAAGCGCCCCGGAGGGCGCTTGCGTGCAAAGGCCGCTCGAAGGCGGCCTCAGCTTCAGTAGCGGGCGCGGTCGCCGCCGCCGTAGCCGCCACCGAAGCCGGTGCCCGGCTCTTTCGGGCGGGAGATGTTCACCACGATGGCGCGGCCACCGACCGACATGCCGTTGAGTGCCGAGATGGCCGCCTGGGCTTCCTCGGAGGTGGACATCTCGACGAAGCCGAAGCCCTTCGAACGGCCCGAATCGCGGTCCATCATGACCTTGGCCGAGGCCACGCTGCCGTATTCGGAGAAGTTGTGGCGCAGGGCTGCGTCGTCGATGGAATAAGGCAGATTGCCCACGTAGATCTTGTTGCTCATGTCAGAGCCTTTCAAAAAGCGCCGCTGGCCGGACAGCCGGGGCGGCAGGGGTAAAACGGTCTCGCAAAGGATTCCGCTCAGGGAAGGCGGCCGATGACGGCCGCTCAGCAAAAAGCCGGGCGCGGGCTGCAAGTCTGCAGCCAGCCCTGGGTGAGCGCCACCACATGCGCCGCCTCGGGGGAGGCGAACGGACGTTGGAGGCGGTAGATGCGGTGGTGGGAGCCCGAACCCTGGCCGCTGGAGACCGTGACCGAAGCCACAAAGGTCCCCGTGTCGGTGGGATGGGAGAGGCAGGAAACTAAAAACTTGCCGATGGCCACGCGGGGCCGGAGAGAAAGAGAAGTCAGGGAAGATCCAATGTCACGGGCAGTTCGGGCCGGTGATGAGCCTTGGAAGGGAAGTTGCCTGCGGCTCAACAGGGCAACTGCTCGAAAACGTCGAGCAAAGAAAGGCCCGATGAACATCGGGCAAGCGCCGGGGTTGGGGCCCAACGCTGCATAGATTATGCACTCAATTCATATCCAGGTTGATTTTTATTTTTCCAGGTTCTATTGCTGAGCCTTCGCAAAGCATCTGCACAACCACAGCCAAGGCCACGCCACTCTGGGGCCTGAAGCTTTACCCGGTGAGCGCGTGTGGGGACAGCGGGTAAGAAAAAAGCCCGTGTGACAAATCACACGGGCTTTGTTCTTGGCGGAAACGGAGGGATTCGAACCCTCGATGAGGCTCTACACCCCATACTCCCTTAGCAGGGGAGCACCTTCGGCCACTCGGTCACGTTTCCTGAAGGCCGCGATTATGGCATGACTTTTCGGTCGCACCGGGGCTGCTCAAGCCGGCGTCTGGTCGAGGTCGAAGGCCTTGTGCAAGGCACGCACGGCCAGTTCCATGTACTTCTCGTCAATGACGACGGAGGTCTTGATCTCGCTGGTGGAGATCATCTGGATGTTGATGCCCTCTTCACTGAGCGCACGGAACATCTTGCTGGCCACACCCACGTGGCTGCGCATGCCGATGCCCACGATCGAGACCTTGCAGATCTTGGCGTCGCCGGTGACTTCACGGGCACCCAGGGCCGGGGCGACCTTGGACTTGAGCAGGTCGGTGGTGCGCGCAAAGTCATTGCGGTGCACGGTGAAGCTGAAGTCGGTCTTGCCCTCGTGGCTGACGTTCTGGATGATCACGTCGACCTCGATGTTCGCCTCGGCCACCGCGCCAAGGATCTGATAGGCGATACCGGGGGTGTCGGGCACGCCCAGCACGGAAATCTTGGCTTCGTCGCGGTTGGATGCGATGCCGGAGACAACGGCTTGTTCCATCTTTTCGTCTTCCTCAAAACTGAT
>CAYVGD010000211.1:0-5270 GCA_964450095.1 uncultured Polaromonas sp. | reverse complement strand
CTTCGATTTCCAGCCGCAGCGCATCGGTGAAGCCCTTGACCGCGTGCTTGGACGCGGCGTAGTAGCCCTGCAGCGGGATCACGGCTTCCGACACCTCGCTGCCGACATTGATGAGCGCACCGCCTTGCGGCCGCAAGAAGGGCAGGGCCGCCAGCGAGCCGTTGACCACGCCCCAGAAGTTGGTGTCAAACAGCCGCCGCGCATCGACTTCATGGACCTGGTCGAGCCGGCCGTAGATGCTCACGCCGGCGTTGTTGACCCAGCTGTCGATGCAGCCAAAGCGCGCCACGGCGGCGCGGGCGGCGTCCAGCATCTGCAGCCGGTCGCCCACGTCGGCATCCACGTACATGGCCTGCCCGCCCGCCGTGTTGATGCGTTCGGCCACGCTTTCCAGCGTGGCCACGCTGCGGGCCACCAGCACCACGCGCGCGCCGCGCTCGGCCGCCATCTGCGCGGTGCACAGCCCGATGCCACTGGAGGCGCCGGTGACCACCATCACCTGTTCCGAAACGGGCCGGTGCGCGTGTTTCATGCCGTGTCTTTCGCCAGCGGGGTGCAGGCCGATGCCACGTGCCCCGCGCCTGGCAGCGTCTCCGCGGTGGCGTCGCTCAGCAACCCGTCGCTGGCATGGACCAGCGCGGCCAGCAGCGCGCCAGACCCCACTGCCCGCGCGATGGCACGCAGGCTGGCGCGGACTGCGGCCCGGTGCAGAGGTCCAAGGAGGCGCCAGGCCCGGCGGCGCTCGGCGGCGCGGAGGCTGGGGCGTTGCAGGCTCGGTCGGGCAGGCGGGGAAACAAGGGCCATGGCAGGGGACACCGAGACGGAGGGCAAAAGCGGGAACTTAGCCCCGTGAGGCTGCCCCGGCCGGTCCGCGCCCGGCCAAGGTCGCGTAGGACAAGCGAGCGTTTGCAGCCCGTGCTGGCGCTGCGCACATGCCGCGCGGCCTGCGGCGTGGCGCCGGCAGCTTCCTACAGGGTGGGCGTGCCGCGTCCGACCCGGTGCTGCAGGCCGCCATGCACGATCAGTTCCCAAGCAAGGCCGGTGCGCTGCCCGCGGGCGGGCGACCGGCTTTTTCGAACGACCCAACCCAAGGAGCACGGCGATGGCCGAACCACGCGACATCCAGAAAAAGTCCGGCACCTCCCCAGGCGCCGTGAATCCACCGTCCGGTGAAAGCAGTTCCCACCCGGTGGCCACCGGCGTGGGCGCGCTGGGAGGGGCGGCCGCAGGCGCCGCAGCGGGCATGGTGGGCGGGCCGGTGGGCTCGGTCATCGGTGCCGTGGCCGGCGCCGTGGTGGGCGGCCTGGGCGGCAACGCCGTGGGTCGGGCTTTCGACCCGGCCGAGGAAGACCGCTACTGGCGCGAGAACTATGCGCGCGAGCCCTATTACGAGGCCGGGCGCACCTATGACGACTACGGCCCCGCCTACACCCTGGGCCTGAGCGGGCGCAGCACCTACGGTGGCAGCTTCGACGAGGCAGAACCCAGGCTCCAGCAGGACTGGGAGCGCCAGCGCGGCGGCTCCAGCCTGAGCTGGAACCAGGCGCGAGAACCCAGCCGCGCGGCCTGGCAGCGCATTGACGAGAACTACCCGGTCACCGGAGACGGCGAGCTCATGGGCTCAGGCTACACCGGGCGCACGCTGCACAGCCGGGGCGACGACCTCGGCAGCTCGAGCGATGCCGACCTGGGTGTGGGCACGGGCGGCGGCTCGACCTACAGCACCTCCTCCACAAGCGGGACCGGCCAGGGCAGCTACGGAGAGGCCAACACGGTCCGCAGTTCCAGCCTGACCGGCAGCACCGGCCGGCGGGTGGACGTGGCCAGCGGCGAGGACATGTCGCTGTCATCCATGCCGACTTCCGACAGCAGCATCCCCGGCAGCGAGGCCTTCGACAAGAACAGCCAGCGCAGCCGCGTCACGGGCTCGGGCAGCAGCTCTTCGTCCAGCTCGCGCGGCGACGCCTTCGGCGCCGTGGGCTCGGCGCAAAGCGCCTCGGCCGGCGATGTGAGCGACACCGACGATGTGGTGGACGTGCTCAACGACCTGATCGAATGCTGCCGCGATGGCGAGTACGGCTTCAACCTGTGCGCCGAACATGTGCAGAACCCCGAGCTCAAGCAGAGGCTGGCCCAGCATGCCGACGAGTGCCGCAGTGCCGCACGCGAGTTGATGGACTGCATCCGCCGGCTCGGCGGCGACGTGGACGACGGCGGCAGCATGATGGGCTCCATGCACAGGGGCTGGGTGTCGGTCAAGGGAACGCTGGCCGGCTACTCTGACCGGGCCATGCTCGAGGAAGTCGAGCGCGGCGAGGACGCCGCCCTGGCCCGCTACCACAAGGCGCTGGACGAAAAGCTGCCTTCCGACGTCCACGCGCTGGTGCAGCGCCAGGCCGACGGGGTCAAGCGCAACCACGACGAAATGAAGATGTGGCGCAACCGCCTGCGCGACCGCACCTGAGGCCCGCCGTGGCCATCCCGTTGCGGGGCCTGCATCCGATGGCGCCATGGGTCTTGCCCCTGACCGTTGGCGCCAGGGCTGGGTCACACCTCCGTGATGCGCTGGGGCAGCCGAACCGGCGGCTGGGGCTGGGCTTGGTGGGGCTCGGCCCCGACCTTGGGTTTAGGCACGCGCGGGGGCGGGGAGGGCGACTGGCTGTCATGGCAGGCCCCCAGGGCCAGCACCAAAAGAGTGGCCGGCCACAGGCCCGACCGGGCCCCAGGGCGGGTCGGGCGTGTTGGGATGCGGTTCAGCCAGCGCATGAACCGAGTGTCGGTTCGGCTCTGCAGCAGCCGGTGTGGGCAGGTGGCTTGTCTGCCCGTCGGCGTGCACGCCAGCGGCGCCCCAGGGTTCCCGACGGCTGAGCGCCGCGATGCAGCGACCGCAGGCATTCACCCCACCCGAAGCTTCTCAAGGAGCCCCGACATGCGCACTTTTCACCCCTTCGTGCTCACCCGCCGCGTTCTGCCGGCGATGCTGGCCGCCCTGCTGGTCGCCTGCACCCACGCCCAGCCCGACGATGCCAACCTCGTGGCCTTCAGCACCCAGCTGCGGGGCGACCAAGAGGTGCCGCCCGCCACCAGCATGGGGCGTGGGCAGCTGGATGCGGTGCTGGACAAGAACACCGGCCAGCTTCGCTGGAAGGTCAGCCATTCGGGTTTGACCGGGCCGGTGACCGCGGCGCATTTCCACAGCCCGGCGATGCCGGGCGCCAACGCCCCCGTGGTGCTGCCCCTCGCATCGCCCCTGCCCGAGCGCGCTGAAGGCTCGGCCATGCTGTCGCCCGCGCAGTCGGCCGACCTTCTGGCCGGGCGCTGGTATGTGAACCTGCACACGGCCGCCTTCCCCGGCGGCGAGGTGCGGGGCCAGCTCACCCCGCGCTGAAGAACCCGCCGGCCCTCCCGAGGGTTGGTGTGCGCCCCCGAGGGTGTGTGGCCCGGTGACGCCCGCATGGGAGCCCCTGCCGCCTCGAGGACGGGCTCTCGGCGGGAAGGGGCATCGGCCGGCAGGGGGCACAACCCGGGGACGGCGCCTAAAATCGTGGTTTCCCCAGGGCCCCCATGACCGCGTACGCCGACGTCTCCTTGTTCCCCCGCGTCGCCAAGCCGCTGACCAGCTACCGCAAGTACTGGGCTCAGCGCTTCGGCACCGCGCCCTTCCTGCCCATGAGCCGCCAGGAGATGCAGCAGCTGGGCTGGGACAGCTGCGACATCATCATCGTCACCGGCGACGCCTACGTGGACCACCCAAGCTTCGGCATGGCGGTGATCGGCCGCATGCTGGAGGCGCAGGGCTTTCGGGTCGGCATCATCGCCCAGCCCGACTGGCAGTCGGCCGAGCCGTTCCAGGCCCTGGGCAAGCCCAACCTGTTCTTCGGCGTGACCGCCGGGAACATGGATTCCATGATCAACCGCTACACCGCGGACCGCAAGATCCGCAGCGACGACGCCTACACCCCCGGCGGCGTGGCCGGCAAGCGCCCGGACCGCGCGGCGCTGGTGTATTCGCAGCGCTGCCGCGAGGCCTACAAGGACGTGCCGATCGTGCTGGGCGGCATCGAAGGCTCGCTCAGGCGCATCGCGCACTACGATTATTGGTCGGACAAGGTGCGGCGCAGCATCCTGGTCGATGCCAAGTGCGATCTGCTGCTCTATGGCAACGCCGAACGCGCCATCGTGGAAATCGCGCACCGCCTGGCCGCGCGTGAGCCGATCGAGCAGATCACCGACGTGCGCGGCACGGCCTTCGTGCGCAGGAGCGGCGACCCTTCCGCGGACGGCTGGTTCGAGATCGACTCCACCAGCGTCGACACCCCCGGCCGCGTGGATGTCCACGTGAACCCCTACCTGATGGTGTCCGATCAGGCGCGCGAGCAGGGCCAGAGCTGCGCCCGCGAGGACGAGGCGAAGGCCGTGGCCGATGCGCAGAACGGCCAGGCCACCGCAACGGTCAAGCCCCTGCAGTTCGTGCCCAACCCGGCCCTGGCGGGCAAGCTCAAGAGCCCGCCGCGCGAGCGCAGCGTGATCCGCCTGCCCAGCTATGAGCAGGTCAAGAGCGATGCGGTGCTGTATGCCCATGCCAACCGCGTGCTGCACCTGGAGACCAACCCCGGCAACGCCCGCGCGCTGGTCCAGGCGCACGGGGAGGGCATCACGGCGCGCGACGTGTGGATCAACCCGCCGCCGATCCCGCTGACCACGGCCGAGATGGACCACGTGTTCGACCTGCCCTATGCGCGCAGCCCCCACCCGGACTATGCCGACGAAGAGGGCGGCCATGACGGCACGACCAAGATCCCGGCCTGGGAGATGATCCGGTTTTCGGTCAACATCATGCGCGGCTGCTTCGGCGGCTGCACCTTCTGCTCGATCACCGAGCACGAGGGCCGCATCATCCAGAGCCGCTCGGAGGACTCGGTGATCCGCGAGATCGAGGCCATCCGCGACAAGGTCAAGGGCTTCACCGGCGTCATCTCCGACCTGGGCGGCCCCACGGCCAACATGTACCGCATCGGCTGCAAGTCGCCCGAGATCGAGGCCGCCTGCCGCAAGCCCAGCTGCGTCTACCCCGGTATCTGCCCGAACCTCAACACCGACCATTCATCGCTCATCCGGATGTACCGTCGCGCGCGGGGCCTGAAGGGCATCAAGAAGATCCTGATCGGCTCCGGTCTGCGCTACGACCTGGCCGTCCAGAGCCCCGAGTACGTCAAGGAACTGGTCACGCACCACGTGGGCGGTTATCTCAAGATCGCCCGCGAGCACAC
>CAYVGD010000210.1:0-5312 GCA_964450095.1 uncultured Polaromonas sp. | reverse complement strand
CCAGGTCCCAAGACACCGGGAAGGGCGCCTGAAACAAGGCGAAGGCCTCGCATTGGCGGGGGGCAGGCGCCGTCAACTGCAACCCACGCGCGCGCATTCAGCGATGGAAATGGCCTTCAAAGCAGTGGCGCACTTCATGCCCCAGGGCCAGGTGGGTGGTGGTTCGGCCTGTAACGATGGTGCATTCCTGGCGCGCCACGCTCCAGATGGCGCAGGCCAGCGGGGGCGTGGTGTAGGCGCGCTCGCGGCCCATGCCCGTGGCCTGTGCGCAGTGTTCGGCCACGTCGTCTCGCACCTCCCAGCGAAGCAGCACGGTGCTCAGGATGCGCCGGGACGCAGGCAGGGGTTCGAAGGCGCTGAGCTCGGAGACCGGCACATGGGCGGTGGGCACCGTCTGGCAGCCTGCCAGGGCCAGGCAACACATGGCAAACATTTGGCGGACTGCAATCGTCATCCACGACCCTTTCTGGCCAGTTGATGTGGCTCAAAAGTATTTATTTGTGTATTGAATGATATTCGATCTCCAGTTCAAAAGTAAAACTTTATTGTTGATAAGTGACGATTCAAGCCAGTCCCGGGTGCCTGCCGAACCCGGTGCGCCCATATGGCACACTCGCCCGCTCCGCGTCTCCCTTGACTGTCAACATGAGCAAACTTCTGGCCCAACTGGCCGCGGAACTGCGCATCCGCCCAGAGCAGGTCCGGACCGCCGTCGACCTGCTGGACGGCGGCGCCACCGTTCCCTTCATTGCCCGCTACCGCAAGGAAGCCACCGGCGGGCTGGACGACATCCAGTTGCGCGAGCTGGAGTACCGGCTCGGCTACCTGCGGGAGCTCCAAGAGCGACGCGACGCGGTGCTGCGCAGCATCGAGGAGCAGGGCAAGCTCACCCCCGAGCTGCGGGCCGCCATCGAGGTGGTCGCCACCAAGCAGGACCTGGAAGACCTGTACCTGCCCTACAAGCCCAAGCGCCGCACCAAGGGGCAGATCGCGCGCGAGGCGGGCATCGAACCCCTGGCCGACCTCTTGTTTGCCGAGCCGCAGCGCGTTCCCGCCGATGAAGCACAGGCCTTTGTGCTGAAGGAAAAAAACGAGGCCGGCGACGACTTCACCACCGTCCAGGCGGTGCTCGACGGGGTGCGTGACATCCTGTCCGAGCGCTGGGCCGAAGACGCGGCCCTGGTGCAGTCGCTTCGCGGCTGGCTGTGGGCCGAAGGCCTGTTCACCTCCAAGCTCGTGGCCGGCAAGGACGAGCAACTGCCCGACCACGCCAAGTTCCGCGACTACTTCGACTACGACGAGCCCATCGGCCGCGTGCCTTCACACCGGGCGCTGGCCGTGTTCCGCGGGCGCAGTCTGGACATCCTGGACGCCAAGCTGGTGCTGCCCGAGCAACTCGACGCCCAGGGCAAGCCGCCCGTGGTGTCGCTGGCCGAGGGCAAGATCGCCCTGCACCTGGGCTGGAGCCACCAGGGCCGCCCAGCGGACGACCTGATCCGCAAGGCCGTGGCCTGGACCTGGCGCGTGAAATTGAGCCTCTCGCTGGAGCGCGACCTGTTTTCCCGCCTGCGCGAGGACGCCGAGAAAGTCGCCATCAAGGTGTTTGCCGACAACCTGCGCGACCTGCTCCTGGCCGCGCCCGCCGGCCCGCGCGTGGTGATGGGGCTGGATCCGGGCATCCGCACCGGCGTGAAAGTGGCCGTGGTGGATGCGACCGGCAAGCTGGTGGACACGGCCACCGTGTTCCCGCACGAGCCACGCCGCGACTGGGACGGCTCGCTCTTTGCCCTGGCCAAGCTGTGTGAAAAACACGGTGTGAACCTGATCGCCATCGGCAACGGCACGGCCAGCCGCGAAACCGACAAGCTCGCGGGCGAGCTCATCAAGCAGCTGGCCAAGCTGCACCCGGACCACGCCATCCAGAAAGTGGTGGTCAGCGAGGCGGGCGCATCGGTCTATTCGGCCAGCGAATACGCATCCCAGGAAATGCCCGACGTGGACGTGAGCCTCAGGGGCGCGGCCAGCATCGCGCGGCGCCTGCAGGACCCGCTGGCCGAGCTGGTGAAGATCGACCCCAAGAGCATCGGCGTCGGCCAGTACCAGCATGACGTCAACCAGAGCGAACTCGCCCGCGGGCTGGACGCCGTGGTGGAAGACTGCGTCAACAGCGTGGGCGTGGACCTGAACACCGCCAGCGTGCCGCTGCTGTCACGCGTGTCGGGCCTGTCGCAGGCGATCGCCAAGGCCGTGGTGCGCTGGCGCGATGCGAACGGCGCCTTCCAGAGCCGGGCCGACCTGCTCAAGGTGACAGGCCTGGGGCCCAAGACCTTCGAGCAAAGCGCGGGCTTTCTGCGCATCCGTGGCGGCAGCAACCCCCTGGACATGACCGGCGTGCACCCCGAGACCTATCCCGTGGTCGAGCAGATCATGGCCCACACCGGCAGGCCCGTGGGCGAACTCATGGGCCGCGCCGAGATGCTCAAGACGTTGCGCCCCGAGCTGTTTGCCAACGCGCAGTTCGGCGTCATCACCGTCAAAGACATCCTGGCCGAGCTCGAAAAGCCGGGCCGCGACCCGCGTCCGGACTTCCAGGTGGCCCGCTTCAACGAGGGCGTGGAAGACATCGCCGACCTCACCGAAGGCATGGTGCTCGAAGGCACGGTAAGCAACGTGGCGCAGTTCGGTGCCTTCGTGGACATCGGGGTGCACCAGGACGGCCTGGTGCACGTGAGCCAGCTGGCCAACAAATTCGTGAACGACGCCCGCGAAGTCGTCAAGACCGGCGACATCGTCAAGGTCCGCGTGACCGAGGTGGACGTGGCCCGAAAGCGCATTGGCCTGTCCATGCGGCTGGACGGCGCACCCGCGCGGCGCGACGGCCCCCGGGACAACCGCTTTGAAGCGCCAGGCCGCGGCCAGCAGCGCCACCACGGCGGTGGCCGCACAGAGCCGGCGCAGGGCACGGCCATGGCCTCGGCCTTTGCCAAGCTGCAGACGCTGCGCAAGTAGGGCGTCCCGTGATTGGAGCGCGGCGGGGCAGGGAGGAGCGGGGCACATGAAGGCGCTGGGTCTTTACGCCGGCCCCCGGGCGCTGGCGCAGATTCGCTCGCAGGGCCTGTCGCCGACGGACATCTCGACCATCCCGGGTGCAGCGGGTGGTCCCAAGGGCCTGATCCTCGGGCCGCTGGACCGGTTCATCTTCGGCCAGTGGCTGCCGCAGAGCACGCAGCCCGTGCACCTGGTCGGCGCCTCCATCGGCGCCTGGCGCATGGCGACCGCCTGCCTGGGGGGCAGCGTCCAGGCCTTTGAGCGGCTGGAGCGCGACTACATCCGGCAGCACTACGAATCGGAGCCAGGCCGCAAGCGCCCGAGCGCCGAACAGGTGAGTCGCCTTTTCGGCCAGGGCCTCCAAGACTTCTACGGCGGGCGCATCCCCGAAGTGCTCGGCCACCCGCGCTTTCGCCTGCACGTGGTCACCTCGCGCGGCCGCCACGTCCTGGGGCGCGAGCATCCCTGGCGCACCCCGCTGGGTTACGCGGGCGCTTTCATCTCCAACAGCCTGCACCGCAAGGCCATGGGCGCCTGGCTGGAACGCGTGGTGTTCTCAGCGCCGGCAGACGGCGCCCTGTCACCCCTGCCGTTTGGCACGCGCGACTTCAAGACCCGCCAGGTGGGCCTGACCGAGGCCAACTTCAACCCGGCACTGCAAGCGAGCTGCTCCATTCCCTTCGTGCTGCAGGCCGTGCACGACATTCCGGGGGGCCCGCCCGGGGCCTACTGGGACGGCGGCATCACCGACTACCACCTGCACCTGGACTACCAGGCGCCCGGCATCGTGCTGTATCCGCATTTTCAAAAGCAAGTGGTGCCCGGCTGGCTGGACAAGGCCCTGAAGTGGCGCCACAAGCCCACGCCCTTCCTGGACCGCATGCTGCTGCTGGCGCCCAACCCCGCATGGGTCCAGAGCCTGCCCAACGGCAAGCTGCCCGACCGCACCGACTTCACACGCTACGGCATGGACCTGCAGGCGCGGGTGAAAGCCTGGACGGCGGCCACCTCGGCGGCGCAGCAGCTGGCCGATGAGTTCGCGGCCTGGCTGGAGCGGCCGGATGCCTCGACCGTCCAGCCGCTCTGAATCACATCGACGCGTCCAGCATCCGACGATAGTCTGCCTCGCTGGCCATGCGTGGGTTGGTCTTGTGGCAGTGGTCGGCCAGGGCGCCTTCGATGATGCGGCCGAACAACGCAGGCGTGACACCCAGGTCTTTCAGGCCCGTGGGCAGGCCCAGCCGGGCGTTGAGTGCGCGGATGGCGTCGGGCACGTCGGCGCCGGCGGACAGCCCCATCACGCGGGCCATGCGCATGAGGCGCCGGTCTTTCTGCATGGACTCGGCCTCGGCGTTGAAGCGGATCACCGCCGGCAGGAACAGCGCGTTGAGCGTGCCGTGGTGCAGGCGCGGGTCGGCCCCGCCCAGGCTGTGGCTGAGCGAGTGCACGCAGCCCAGGCCCTTCTGGAACGCCATGGCGCCTTGCATGCTGGCGCTCATCATGTTCAGGCGCGCGTCCATGTCCTGGCCGTTCGTGGTGGCCTTTTCAATGTTCGCCC
Organism: uncultured Polaromonas sp.; assembly: GCA_964450095.1. Classification (GTDB taxonomy): domain Bacteria; phylum Pseudomonadota; class Gammaproteobacteria; order Burkholderiales; family Burkholderiaceae_C; genus Polaromonas. The sequence continues at coordinate 706 of CAYVGD010000210.1, read as the reverse complement.
AGCCGCGCTCCAGGCCGTCGAGCGCAATGCCGTCGGCCGGCGGGTTGAAGGCCGGGGCCATGAAGGTTTCCATGCAGTGGGCGATCGCGTCCATGCCGGTGGCGGCCGTGAGACCCGGCGGCAGGCCCAGGGTGAGCGCCGGGTCGCAAAGTGCCGCCTTGGGCAGGAGATGCCAGGAATGAAAGCCGAGCTTGCGGCCGTCCTGCACGATGAGGATGGCCCCGCGCGCCACCTCGCTGCCCGTGCCGGCGGTGGTGGGCACGGCCACCAGCGGCAGCACCTGCTCGGTGATCTTGGGGGAGCCGCCCTCGATGGTGGCGTAGGTCTTGAGCGCGCCCGGGTGCGTGGCGGCAATGGCCACGCCCTTGGCGCAATCGATGGCCGAGCCGCCGCCCACGGCCACCAGGCCGTCGCATTGCTCGCGCTGCAGCAGGTCGACCGCGGCACGCACGGCGGCCTCGGTGGGGTTGGAGGGTGTCTCGTCGAACACGGCCTGGGGCAGGTCGCCCAGCGCATCGAGGGCTGTCTGCAGCACGCCGGCCGCGCGCACGCCCCGGTCGGTCACGATCAGCGGCTTTTGGATGCCCACGCGCAGGCATTCGTCCCGCAGCAGGCGCACCGCACCGGCTTCGATCTGGATCTGCGTGAGGTATTGGATGAGGGGCATGGGTCTCCTTGTGTTCTTGTTGCGTCGGGCAGCAGCCGG
>CAYVGD010000209.1:0-5330 GCA_964450095.1 uncultured Polaromonas sp. | reverse complement strand
ACTGGTTCTCGGCCAGTTCGCCCACGCAGCGCACGCGGCGGTTGCCCAGGTGGTCGATGTCATCGACCTGGCCCTTGCCGTTGCGCAGGTCCACCAGGATCTTGACCACGGCCATGATGTCGTCGTTGGTCAGCACCATGGGGCCGGTCGACTCGGAACGGCCCACGCGGGCGTTGAACTTCATGCGGCCCACGCGCGACAGGTCGTAGGTGTCCGGGTTGTAGAACAGGCGCTGGAACAGGGCCTGCACGGCGTCTTCCGTCGGCGGCTCGCCGGGGCGCATCATGCGGTAGATGGCCACGCGGGCGGCGAACTCGTCGGCCGTCTCGTCCATGCGCAGGGTCTGGCTGATGTAGGCGCCCTGGTCGAGTTCGTTGGTGTAGAGCACCTGCAGGTCGAGCACGCCGGAGGTGCGCAGCTTCTTGAGCAGGGCCTCGGTCAGCTCGTCGTTGGCCTTGGCGATGATCTCGCCGGTGTCCGGGTCGATCACGTTGCGGGCAACCACGCGGCCGACGAGGAAGTCTTCGGGCACGCTGATGGAGGTGGTGCCGCTTTGCTCGAGTTCGCGGGTGTGGCGCGCAGTGATGCGCTTGTCCTTGGTGACGATGACCTTGCCCGACTTGTCGGTGATGTCAAAGCGGGCCACCTCGCCGCGCAGGCGCTCGGCCACGAATTCCATCTGCGCGCCGCTGTCCATCAGGCGGAAGTTGTCGAACACGAAGAAGTTCGCCAGGATGGACTCGGGGTTCAGGCCGATGGCCTTGAGCAGGATCGTGACCGGCATCTTGCGGCGACGGTCCACGCGGAAATACAGGATGTCCTTCGGGTCGAACTCGAAGTCCAGCCAGGAACCGCGGTACGGAATGATGCGGGCCGAGAACAGCAGCTTGCCCGAGCTGTGGGTCTTGCCCTTGTCGTGCTCGAAGAACACGCCGGGCGAGCGGTGCAGCTGCGAGACGATGACGCGCTCGGTGCCGTTGATGACGAAGGATCCCTTGTCGGTCATGAGCGGCACTTCGCCCATGTAGACCTCCTGCTCCTTGACTTCCTTGACCACCTTGGACTGGGGCGTGGACGACTCGCGGTCGTAGATGATGAGCTGCACCTTGGCGCGCACGGCCGAGGCGAAGGTCAGGCCGCGGGTCTGGCACTCACGCACGTCGAAGGCCGGCTTGGCCAGGTTGTATTCGATGAACTTCATCTCCACGAAACCGTTGTGGGAGACGATGGGGAAAGCGTTCTCGAAAGCAGCCTGCAGGCCTTCCGCCTGGCGCTTGGAGGGGGCAGCCTCCGCTTGCAGGAAGGCCGTGTAGGCGTCTTTCTGCATCTGCAGCATGTAGGGAACGGTCAGCACGCTTTCGCGGTTGCCGAAGCTCTTGCGAATGCGCTTGCGTTCGGTGAAGGAATAGGCCATGAGTTCTCCGCTGGAAGGGACTACGAACGAGATAAAAACGGTCTGGGCTCTGGCGACTGTCGTGAGCAGCGGGCGGCGCGGCTGTGCTCAGACTTGGTGGTTGGCCACTACCAACCGATGGCGGACGGCGATGCATTGCACATCGCCCGAACCAAGGCGTCTCCTGCAGTCGGGTTCAGAAGACACTTGGAAGCCCCGCGATCCGCGAAGTTTCCAGGTGCGCTCTGAAAGCGCAAAAGGCTGGAGGCCTTGATCCGGCCTCCAGCCCCGGGCTACCCAAGGATTACTTGAGTTCCACTTTCGCGCCGGCTTCTTCCAGCTTCTTCTTGGCGGCTTCGGCGTCGGCCTTGGCAATGCCTTCCTTGACGGGCTTGGGTGCGCCGTCGACCAGGTCCTTGGCTTCCTTCAGGCCCAGGCCGGTGATCTCGCGCACGGCCTTGATGACCGACACCTTGTTGGCACCGGCTTCGGCCAGCACCACGGTGAACTCGGTCTTCTCTTCAGCAGCGGCAGCGCCACCGCCGGCAGCGCCACCAGCGGCCGGAGCGGCCATCGCGGCGGCGCTCACGCCGAACTTCTCTTCGATGGCTTTCACCAGGTCGTTGAGCTCGAGAACCGTCATGCCATCGAGGGCGGTCAGGAATGCGTCTTTATCGAATGCCATTTGAATTTCCTAATTCCAAAAACAGTTGGGGTTGAACACCGCGCACGGCCATCAGGCAGCAGCGGTTTCGCCTTTCTTTGCCGCCACAGCGCCCAGCACCACGGCGGTGCGGGAGATGGGGGACATGAGCAAGCCGCACAGCTGGGCCAGCAGCACTTCCTTGGTGGGAACGCTTGCCAGGGCCTTCACGCCGTTGACATCGAGGGCCTTGCCACCATAGACACCACCGCGGATGACCAGCTTGTCGTTGGTCTTGGCGAATTCGGCCACCACCTTGGCGGCGGCGACGGCGTCTGTGGAGAAGCCATAGATGAGCGGGCCGGTCATCTGGTCGACGGCCACTTCGAAACTGCTTCCGGCCACAGCACGGCGAGCCAGCGTGTTTTTCAACACGCTCAGCGTCACGCCCTGGCTGCGGGCCTTGGAGCGCAGGTTCGTCATGTCCGCCACCGTGATGCCGCGGTATTCCGCCAACACGAGCGTCTGAGCTTGAGCGGCGAGTGCGGTCACCTCTTCGATGACCGCCTGCTTCTCACTGCGATTGAGACTCAAGGTCTACTCCTTCAAAAATGTGTCCTGGGCACACGGCCCTGCGACACGCCTTGCTTGCAGCGACCAACTGTTTCCGATTTCTTTTCAAAAACCTTCGGCAGCGGGTTCGCCATCTGCGCTGGCTGTCGCGATTAAGTGCCTCACTCCGGAGAAGGGCACGCCAGCGGTCTTGGATGGCCTGCCGGACCTTGCGGCCCGGCAGCCCACCACATTGGCCGGCGCCTTGCGGCGCCGGCCAGATTCCTCATCAGGCCAGCAGCGTCTGGGTGTCGACGCGAACGCCCACGCCCATGGTCGAGGACACGGCCACCTTGCGCAGGTACACACCCTTGCTGGTGGCAGGCTTGGCCTTGTTCAGCGCCTCCACCAGGGCCGCCAGGTTGCCCTGCAGCTTGGCGGCGTCGAACGAGCGACGGCCGATGGTGGTGTGGATGATGCCGGCCTTGTCGACGCGGAACTGCACCTGACCCGCCTTGGCGTTCTTCACGGCCGTGGCGACGTCGGGGGTGACAGTGCCCACCTTGGGGTTGGGCATCAGGCCGCGGGGGCCCAGCACCTGGCCGAGCGTGCCGACCACGCGCATGGCATCGGGGGAGGCAATCACCACGTCGAAGTCCATCTTGCCGGCCTTCACGTCGGCAGCGAGGTCGTCCATGCCGACCACGTCGGCGCCGGCGGCCTTGGCTTCCTCGGCCTTGGCGCCGGTGGCAAACACGGCCACGCGCTTGGTCTTGCCAGTGCCGTTGGGCAGCACCACGGCGCCACGGACCACCTGGTCAGATTTCTTGGCATCCACGCCGAGTTGCACGGCCACGTCGATGGATTCATCGAACTTGGCGGTGGCGCACTCTTTCACGAGCGCCAGCGCGTCGCTCAGTGGGTACAGCTTGTTGCTGTCAACCTTGCCCTGAAGGCCTTTTTGTTTCTTGGTCAGCTTGGCCATTTACACGCCCTCCACAGTCACGCCCATCGAGCGGGCCGAGCCGGCGATCGTGCGCACAGCGGCGTCCAGATCAGCGGCGGTCATGTCCTTCATCTTGGTCTTGGCGATTTCCTCGAGCTGGGCACGAGTGATCTTGCCGACCTTGGCCGAATGCGGCGTGGGCGAGCCCTTGTCGAGCTTGATCGACTTCTTGATCAAGGTGGTCGCCGGGGGCGTCTTGATGATGAAGGTGAAGCTCTTGTCCGCGAACGCGGTGATCACCACGGGCAGCGGCAGGCCGGGCTCGACACCTTGGGTCTGGGCGTTGAACGCCTTGCAGAACTCCATGATGTTGAGACCGCGCTGACCCAGGGCCGGGCCGATCGGGGGCGAGGGGTTGGCCTTACCAGCTGGCACTTGCAGCTTGATGAAGCCGATGATCTTCTTTGCCATCAGTTTCTCCTTGCGGGTGCGAACGCCTGCCGACTTTCAGCAGACTCCCCGGGGTTGGGCCACTCTGGTTGCTTCCCCGCGCCGAGTGGCACTGCGCGGCATCTCATCCTTGGCGGGCACAGCCTGGGCGCGACATGCATCCAGGCGGGCAGCGCCAGGGATCAGGTTTTTTCGATCTGGCTGAACTCCAGCTCGACGGGCGTGGCGCGACCAAAGATGGTCACAGACACGCGCACTTTGTTTTTGTCGTAATTGACTTCCTCGACCGTGCCGTTGAAGTCCGCGAACGGGCCTTCCTTGACGCGCACGTACTCGCCCGTCTCGAACTCCACCTTGTGGCGGGGCTTGTCCGTGCCGACCTGCATCTGCTCGACGATCTTGCGGACGTCGTCCTCGGAGATCGGCGCAGGGCGGTTCTTGGCACCCCCCACGAAACCGGTCACCTTGTTCGTGTGCTTGACGAGGTGCCAGGTCTCGTCGTCCATGACCATCTCCACCAGCACGTAGCCAGGGAAGAAGCGGCGCTCGGTGGTGCGCTTCTGGCCGTTCTTGACCTCGACCACCTCTTCGGTGGGCACCAGGAAACGGCCGAACTTCTGCTGCATGCCGGCGCGGTTGATGCGCTCCTGGATGTTGCGCTCGACGGCCTTCTCCATGCCGGAATAGGCATGCACCACGTACCATTGCATGCCGGGCGTGGGCTGAAAGGCATTGCCAGCGTCCGCGCCGGCTTCGGTGTTCACATCGCTCGTCATTTTTTCCATCCCAGGATCAGGTCGTAAAACACCCACTCCAGGGTCTTGTCAGTCAACCACAGGAAGAGCGCCATCACCACGACGAAGCCGAAGACGTAAAGCGTGATCTGCGTGGCCTCCTTGCGCTCGGGCCACACCACTTTCTTGACCTCGCGCACCGAATCGCGGCCAAAGGCGACCAGCTGCCGTCCGGCATCGGACAACCCGAAAACCACCACGGCCGCGGCCAGGCCCACGAGCAGCACCACCCACTGGACGAGTTGTCCCTGGCGCGCTGTCAGGTAGAAGCCAGCGAGCGCGGCGACGACCAACGCGCCTGCCAGCACCAGCTTGGCCTTGTCAGCGGTGGAGCCGACGGTTTCGACTTCTGTGGAGGCCATGTGTTGCGAACAATCCTGTGTGAGACCTTGTCTTCTTCAGACACTGAAGCCCGCCAAAGTCTTTTCGACTTTCGGCGGGCTTGAGTTGCCGTCTTTGGCGACCCGCCTGCCCGTCATTTCGGCAGCCGGGTGGCAGGGGCAGAGGGAATCGAACCCCCAACCTTCGGTTTTGGAGACCGACGCTCTGCCA
>CAYVGD010000208.1:0-5404 GCA_964450095.1 uncultured Polaromonas sp. | reverse complement strand
GAGATCACCAGGCGCAGGTTGGCCTCGATCATCTCCTTCTTCGCATCGCGCGAGGAGCTCTCGCCCTCGTTCATGCGGCGATTGATGTCCTTGAGGTGGTCCAGGGGCACCACGACGCTGGCCTGGATCTCGCCCAGCTTGCTCTGGAGCTCCTGCACCGGCGGGATGTTGCGCCCGAGGATGGCCGACCACGCCTTGCCAGAGGAGGCCTGCTTTTCCACCCACTTGAGGTTGAGCAGGTTGGGCGGCAGTTCCTTGATGAACATTTCCTGCGGCATGCCGCACTTGTCCACGATGATGCGGCGCAGTTCGCGCTCGACCTTGCGCACGGTGTTGACCTGCTCGCGCAGCATGTCGCACAGGCGCTCGATGGTCTTGGCCGTGAAACGCACGGTCATCAGCTCGTCGCTCAGCGCCTTCTGCGCCTTCATGTAGGCCGGTGAGCCGTAGCCTTCCTTGTCGTAGATCTTGCGCACTTTCTCGAAGTGCTCGGCGATCTTGTCGAAGCGGCTCAGCGCCTCGCGCTTCATCTCTTCGAGTTTCTTGGTCAGGGCCTTGGAGCCGCCCTTGCCGTCGTCGTCGTCTTCTTCGTCGAACTCGTCAAAGTCCTCTTCGGCCACGTAGTCGTCGGCCTCGTTCGGATCAGAGAAGCCATCGACCACGTTGGAGATGACGATCTTGTTCTCGCGGATCTCCTCGGCCATGCGCAGGATCTCGGCGATCGTGGCAGGACTCTCGGAGATGGCCTCCATCATGCGCTGCAGGCCACCCTCGATGCGCTTGGCGATCTCGATCTCGCCTTCGCGAGTGAGCAGCTCGACCGAGCCCATCTCGCGCATGTACATGCGCACCGGGTCGGTGGTGCGGCCGAACTCGCTGTCCACGGTGGACAGTGCCGCCTCGGCCTCTTCCTCGGCCTCTTCCTCGGTGGCCACGGTGGGTCCCGTGTTGTTCAGCAGCAGCGTTTCGGCATCCGGCGCCTGCTCGTACACGGCCACGCCCATGTCGTTGAGCATGTTGACCACGACCTCCAGGGTCTCGGCATCGACCAGCTTGTCGGGCAGGTGGTCGGAGATTTCACCGTGCGTCAGGTAGCCGCGGGTCTTGCCCAGCTTGATCAGGGTTTTCAGTCGCTGGCGGCGCTTGAGCATGTCCTCTTCGGACAGCACGGTCTCGTCCAGGCCGAATTCCTTCATCAAGGCCCGTTCCTTGGCCTTGCTGATCTTCATGCGCAGGGGCTTGGCCTTTTCGGTGCTGGCCTCGGCAACGGGTTCTTCAGCGAATTCGGCCTCGATGTCGGCAAGGTCCTCTTCGATTTCGGGCTTGGCGTCGGCCTTGGGCTTGCGGCCGCGCTTGGCGCTGCCGTCATCGGCGGCAGCTGCTGCCTTGGGCGGACGGCCGGGCTTTTTCTTGGTGGGCGCGTCGGCTTCGGCGGCAATCACCTTGAGCTCAGCATCCTTCTTGGCGGCTTTGCTGCTGGAGGTGGTGGAAGACTTGGAAGGCACTGATGAGGGATCTTTCTTGGAAATCGGTTCATTGCCGACCGCAGTTTTGCCTGGGGCGGGCTTGCGGTCTGGCGCTTTGTTGGAGATGACGGCCTTGGCGCCTTTTTCAACCGGGGTGGCTGCTTTCACGGCCTTCTTTGCCAGGGGCTTGGCGCTGACGGAGGCCGCGCCCTTCGGTGCGGACTTGGCTGTGGCCGAGCCACGGCCGAGGGTCTTCAGGGGCGCCTTGGCTGCCTTCTTGGCTGCGGGTGCAGACGTCTTCGTGGACGCCTGTTTCACTGCGACGGGCTTGCCTGCCTTGGCAGCTGGCTTGGCCGAGCCCTTGACCGCCGGCTTGGCCGACGCGGCCTTGCGGGCAGGAGCGGCCTTGGCCGACTTGGCCACTGCAGGGCTTGCTTTGACGGTGCGCTTGGCAACCACTTTGACGGACTTCGACTTCGCAGCGGGCATGTGTGTTCCCCAGATCAGAAACTTGAGCAGCGGTCAGGCAGCCGCGAACGGTCGCGTCGGGCAATGGCCCACGTGGAAGGTCCGTTCGTGGATGCAGCGAAATCCCGGGGCGGGCGCCCGCAGGAGCAGTCCCGCAGGTACCGGGCACGCCCGGGCCATGTGGCAAGCTGGGAGGGCGATCATTTGGAGTGCAGTCCTTGCGGGAGAAAAGGGCTCTGAAAACCTGGGGTGCCCCGTGTCGCGGGGGAGCCTGAGCCGGAGGTGCTGCTGTCGCGCTTGCCGTCAAGAAGCATGGATTATACCCTTGACAAGTTTTATCAAGTGCTTGGAGTGTCTGAGCTGAGCTGGTTTTTGGGCCCTGTGCAGGATTTCCCAAGGGCATGCCGCCGCGGGTCATCTGGCGCCTCAGGTGGCTTCCCTTGGCCTCGACTTCGCAGCTGGTGCAGCCTTCACCGGGGCTTGAGCAGCGCGGCCAATTCCTTGAAGCGCGCCAGCGCCTGAGGGTCGCTGGCAGCGCGGGCAGCCAGGTCGTCCATTTCCTGCTGGCGCCCGCGCCGGATCAGTTCGTCGACGATGGGCCGGGTTTCTTCCCAGCTCGGCTCGATGCCTTCGGGAATCTGGCCCATCTGCTGCACTGCATAGGCCTCCTGCGGATGCCCGCGCAGCCCCTCGCGCAGTGCAGCCCACGGCTGTGCGCCATGCTCGTGCAACTGCGCTTCGAGCCAGGCAAAGAGCGCCCCGTGGGGCTGGGGCAGTCCGCACAGCAGGGCGTGCTCCTGGGGGCTGAGGCGATCCCAGTGGTTGGGCTGGGTCAGCAGCAGCCGGAGCACGCGGTCCTCGCGGCTGGCGGGCAGCATGCGACCTGGCGTGCGCCGCACACTGGCCTGCCCGGCGCGGCGTGCACCCATGCCGGTGGCGTAGCCGCTGGCCGCGCCGGACGCGTCCCGCTCACCATGGTCCAGGCCGGCCATGTCTTCTTCTGTCCAGTCGGGCACGCCGTCGCCGTGGGGCTGCGAGGGCTCGGAAAAAGGTCGCTGAACGCCGGTCCCACCGCCCTTGCTGCGGCTGCGCGACGCCCCGGCTGGGCCGGCGCTGGCTGTGTTGCGCCTGGGCTGCCAGACCTGCAGCAACTCGCGGCTGTCGATCTGCACCAGCTCTGCCAATTCCGCCAGGAGCTGCCGCTTGAGCGCGCCGTCGGGCAGGGGCAGCCAGAGATCGCGCGCCTGGCTGGCCATGCGGGCGCGGCCCTCAGCGGTGTCCATGTCACAGCCTTCGCTGGCCGACTCCACCAGAAAGCGGCTGAGCGGCACCGCCTGCCGGACCGCCTCGCCAAAGGCAGGCGCGCCGTTTGCGCGGATGAAACTGTCGGGGTCGTGCTCGGTCGGCAGGAACAAAAACTTGACCGAGCGGGTGTCGGTGGCAAAGGAGAGGGCGGCGTCCAGCGCCTTGCGCGCGGCACGCCGCCCGGCGGCGTCACCGTCGAAGCTGAACACCACCGCGTCGGTGAAGCGAAAGAGCTTTTGCACATGCTCGCTGGTGCACGCCGTGCCCAGCGTGGCCACCGCATTGGCAAAGCCCAGTTGCGCCAGCGCGACCACGTCCATGTAGCCTTCGGTCACCAGCGCGTAGCCGTGCTCGCGCAGCGCTCCACGCGCCTCGAAAAGGCCATAGAGCTCGCGGCCTTTGCTGAACACCGGCGTCTCGGGTGAATTGAGGTACTTCGGCTTTTCATCGCCGAGCACGCGGCCGCCAAAGCCGATGCATTCACCCTTGACGCTGCGGATGGGGAACATCACCCGGTCACGGAAGCGGTCGTAGCGCTTGCCTTCACCTTCGGTCTGGCCCTCGTCGCTGGCAATCACCAGGCCGCTCTCGACCAGCAGCGCATCGCCGTAGTCGGGAAACACGCTGGCCAGGGCCCGCCAGCCCTCGGGCGCATAGCCCAGGCCAAATTGCTTGGCCACCTGCCCCGACAGGCCCCGGCCCTTGAGGTAGGCAATGGCCTTGGGGGAATTCTTCAGCTGTTTGGCATAGGCCTGGGCGGCCTTTTCAAGCACGCTGCTGAGCGTGGCATGCTGTTCGCGGGCCTTGGCCTGGCGTGCGCGTTCGGCAGGTGCGATGTCCTCTTCGGGCACCTGCAGTCCGTACTGCTGGGCCAGGTCTTTCACGGCCTCGACGAAATTCATGCCGAGGTGGTCCATCAGGAAACCGATGGCATTGCCGTTCTTCCCGCAGCCGAAGCAGTGATAGAACTGCTTGGCGGGGCTCACCGTGAAGGAGGGCGACTTTTCGGTGTGGAACGGGCACAGCCCCGAGAAATTCGCCCCGCCTTTTTTCAGCTGCACATGGCGGCCGACGATGTCCACCACATCGGCGCGAGCCAGCAGCTCCTGGATGAACGATTGGGGAATGGCCATGGTGTGTGCGAACCAGAGATTGTAGGAGCCGGCTTTCGGGCGGTGCTCGCCAAGGTGCCGGCGGTGCGGCGGTGTTCGGGCGGCAAGGGTCTTGGCCCGTGGCAGGCGGCAGGGCATGGGTTGCGAACAGGCCGTCTACCGGCAGGCAAAGGCGCGCATGCTGCCCCAAGCCAGCGCAACCCACATGCGCGCCGCCAACACAAATCACCCCCAATGCCCCTGGGGCTGGTCGATGTGCTCAGCCAGCGATCGCATGAGTGACCACCAGCGCGTGCCTAGGCGCGGCTGCGGTAGCTTTTGCCACGCGGGCGCGCACGGGCCCCGTTCAGTCGCCGCTGACCACGCCCTCGCGGCGCGGATCGGCGCCGCCCGCCCAGCCCCTCGCCGCGCGCTGCAGGATGTGCAGGCCGCTGGTCATCTCCAGCTGCTGCACGGTGTGCCCCCGCTGCTGCAGCGCCTCTGCCGTGGCCGCTGGGAACCGACCGCGCTCGAGCAGCAGCGCCGCGCCAAGGTGTCCGAAGTTGGCCTGGTCGGCCACCTGTTGCGGCTGCATCTGCCAGTTCAGCAGCGCCCAGAGGCTGCGCGCCGTGTAGTGGATGATGAGCGCGCCGCCGGGGCTTCCCAGGCTCATCAGCGGCTGGCCTGTTTCGGCGTCGAACACCAGCGTGGGCGACATGGACGAGCGCGGCCGCTTCCCAGGCTCCATGCGGTTGGCCACGGGGCGTCCCTGCGCATCGGCCGGCGCGAGGCTGAAGTCGGTGAGCTGGTTGTTCAGCAGGAAGCCACCCGGGCGCAGCGGACTGGTCGTGACCATGCGGCGGCTTCCGAAGGCCGCTTCGATGGTGGTCGTCATGGCCAGCACGCGGCCCTGGGCGTCGACCACGCTCAAGTGGCTGGTGCCGTACTCGGGCTGCGCCAAGCTGGGCGCCCAGGCCGCCGTGTCAGCCCCCGGCGGCCGGCCGGGCGCCACCGTGGCCTGGGCCCTCGGTCCGATGGCCCGGCTGCGCTCGCGCAGGTAATTGGCATCCAGCA
>CAYVGD010000207.1:0-5428 GCA_964450095.1 uncultured Polaromonas sp. | reverse complement strand
GGCGGCTTCCCGGACAGCGCCATGTTCGACGTGCAAGGCCTGCAGGGCGCAGGGCTCACCCCCGAGCTGCTAGCGGCCTGGCAGGCGCAGCGGCGATTGATCGCGGGCCTGCTCATCGGCCGGCCCGACACGTCGCTCGAGCGCGACCGGCGGCTGGTGCAGGAGTTCCGCGTGCTCGATGCGCTGCATGCCGACATCGCCCAGCGCGTGCGCCAAAGCCTGCAGCGCCAGAGCGACGACCTGGTCGCGCGCCTGGAGGCCAGCCGCCACCGGCTGGCCCAGCAGGTGCTTGGCGCCGTGGCGCTGGCCTTTGCCATGGCCCTGGGGTTCGGTGCATGGTTCACCCGGCCCTTCAAGCGCCTGGAGCGCGCCATCGTCGCCCTGGGCGAGAACCGGCTGGTCGAGCCCGTGGCGCTGAGCGGCCCGGCGGACCTGGCGCGCCTGGGCCAGCGGCTGGACTGGCTGCGGCTGCGCCTGTTGGAGCTGGACGCCGACAAGTCGCGCTTTCTGCGGCACATCTCGCACGAGCTCAAGACACCGCTGGCCTCGGTGCGCGAAGGCGCGGCGCTGCTGCAGGACGGGGTGGGCGGTGCGCTCAGCGAGGCGCAGCGAGAGATCGTGCAGATCCTCGAGCACAACGCGGCCCTGCTGCAAAGGCAGATCGAAGACCTGCTGCGCTTCAATGCGGCAGCCTTCGAGGCGCGCCAGCTCAAGCGCGCGCCCACCGACCTGCGCGCGCTGGTGCAGCGGCAGATCGATGCGCAGCAACTGCCCTGCCGCCACCGTCAGCTCGAGGTGCGGCTCCATGCGCCCACCGCCCCGCTGATCAGCCAGGTGGACGCCGACAAGCTCGGCACCTGCCTGGCCAACCTGCTGTCCAACGCGATCCGCTTCTCGCCGGAGGGCGGGCGCATCACCCTGGCGCTGGGCCTGGTGGACGGGCGCATCGTGATCGAGGTGAGCGACCAGGGGCCCGGCGTGGCAGAGGCTGACCGGGCGCGCATCTTCGAGCCCTTCTACCAGGGCCAGCACCAGCCGCCGGGCGCACGCGGCAGCGGCGTGGGCCTGTCCATCGTGCAGGAGTACGTGGCCGCGCACGGCGGCCGCATCGCGCTGCTGCCGAGCTCTGAAAACACACCTTCTGGGGCACACTTTCGCATCGAGTTGCCCCATGCCTCGCCCGCCTGAAACGCCCTGCCCCAGCCCTGGAAGCTGCGCCCCGCCGGCAGCTGTGCCAGACCGCGCGCGGCGACATGCGGCCCCGCTTCGGACCGGACCCGTGCCCCCCACGCTGGCCGCCACAGCGGCAGCTTCAACGACGCATTCAGCGGCGGCTTCAGCAGCAGCTTCAACGGCACATTCAGCGGCACATTCAAGGGCCGCGCAGAGGGCGGCCACGCTGGCCGCCATGCTGACCATCGCATGGGCCCTGGGCGGCTGCGCCACGCCTGCAGGCCCGATGCAGGCACCGGCGCGCACCCCGGCGCAGGTGGTGGCGGCCAGCGCGCCCGAGTCCGTGCGCGCTGCCCCGCCTGCGGCGGCGCCCTCCCCATCCGTCCAGGACGCGGCGGCCGCCGCCGCGCAGCCCGCGCTGCAGGCCCTGCTCGCGCACGCCGACCGCCTGCGCCCCTTGGCCGCAAGCGAGCTCGCGCGCGAGCAGGAGCTGCTGAAGACCGCGCAAGGCGCGCTGGCCTGGCTGCAGCTGTCGCTGGTGCATGTGCGCAAGCAACCGCCCGAGCTGGCGCGTGCGCAGGAGCTGGCCCAGCTGGCCCTGGCCGACGCGTCTGCCGAGGGCCGGCAGCTGCAGCCGCTGGCGCGCCTCTGGGCCGAACGCCTGGGCGAGCAGCGGCGCGCCGAAGAGCAGCTTGAGCGACAGGGCCGCCAGATCACCGAACTGCAAAAGCGCCTGGACCAGAGCCTGGAACGCATCGAGGCGCTCAAGGCCATCGAGCGCAGCCTGGGCCAGCGGCTGGGCACGGGCCGCAGCGACGCGCCCGCAGCCATCGCCCCGGCAGCCACAGGCGGCGCGGCCCCTGCACCGGCGCGCGCCCTGCCATGAGCGGCGCCGCGCACATCCTGGTGGTGGATGACGACGCCGACATGCGGCGCCTGCTCAGCCTGCGCCTGGGGGCGGCCGGGTACCGCGTGAGCGCCGTGGACTCTGCCGAGGCCGCGCTCACACAGCTGCAGATCGCGCGGCCCCGGCTGGTGCTCAGCGACGTGCTGCTGCCGGGCCGCGACGGCCTGGCGCTGTTCGACGAGATCCGGCGCCTGCACCCAGCGCTGCCGGTGATCCTGCTGACCGCGCACGGCACCATCCCCGACGCGGTTCAGGCCACCGAGCGTGGTGTCTACAGTTACCTGACCAAGCCCTTCGACGGCAAGGCGCTGCTGGACAAGATCGGCCAGGCGCTGGAACTGGCTGCCCCCGAGGCCGAGCCCGTGGCCGGCGGCGGCAGCCACTGGCCCGGCGGCATCGTCAGCCGCTCGGCGCGCATGGCAGAACTTCTGGCCGAGGCGCGCATGGTGGCGGCCACCGACGTGAGCGTGCTGATCCGCGGTGAAAGCGGCACCGGCAAGGAACTGCTGGCGCGGGCGCTGCACGAGATGAGCCCGCGCGCCGCGCAGCCCTTCGTGGCGGTGAACTGCGGCGCCATCCCGGAGGCGCTGCTGGAGTCCGAGCTGTTCGGCCATGTCAAGGGCGCCTTCACGGACGCGGTCAACCACCACAAGGGCCTGCTGCAGGCCGCGCAAGGCGGAACGCTCCTGCTCGACGAGATCGGCGACATGCCGCCGGCGCTGCAGGTCAAGCTGCTGCGCGAGCGCCAGGTGCGTCCGCTGGGGGCGAGCCAATCCATCCCGGTCGATGTGCGTGTGATCTCGGCCACGCACCAGGACCTGGAGGCGGCCATGGCGCGCGGCCAGTTCCGCGCCGACCTCTTCTGGCGGCTCAACGTGGTGAGCCTGCAGTTGCCGGCACTGCGCGAGCGACGCGAGGACGTGTCCCTGCTGGCCAACCATTTCCTGCAGCGCCTGGCGCGCAAGCACGGCAAGCGGCTCTCCGGCTTTGCGCCCGAGGCGCTCAAGGCCCTGAGCCTGGCCGACTGGCCGGGCAATGTGCGTCAACTGCTCAATGTGGTGGAACAAGCCTGCGCGCTGTCGTCCACGCCCCTGGTGCCGCTGGCACTGGTGCAGCGCGCCCTGCGCACGCCCAGCCTGCAGGTGCTGCCCCTGGCCGAGGCGAGGCTTCGCTTCGAGCGCGACTACCTGGTGGGCCTGCTCAAGCTCACCGACGGCCAGGTGGCCGACGCCGCGCGCCTGGCCGAGCGCAACCGCACCGAGTTCTACCGGCTGATGCAAAAGCACGGCCTGGCGCCCAGCCATTTCAAGGGCAGCGCCAGCAGCGAGGCCGAGCTGTCGCCAGACAGCGACAAGCCCCCGGCTGCCTGAACGCCCCAGCCCAGGCCCCCTGAAGCCGCCGGGGTGAAGGGGCCGAACGCCCCAGGCCTGGGCCGCGGCAGAGCGTGCCGCTGTCGCCCGCTGGCGACACATCACGGGCTTTCGGGCCGGCAGCATGCCCATCGGGGGCCACCGAGCGCCGACCCATCGGTGGGCCATGCAGGCGCTGCGGGCCTTGGCGCTCACTGGCATGGCGCTTGCGCAGGCCCCGGACATGAGCACCTGCACACCTTGCCCCGCCCCTGCGCAGCCGTCCCAAGCCCCACGGCCGGGCGCCGGGCTGCACACGCGTTGGCTGCTCACGCTGCCCTTCCTGCATTTGCTGCATTTGCTGAACTTTCTGCGCTTCCTGAACTTGCTGCGCTTCCTGCATGGGCCGCCCCTGCCGAATCTGCTGAACTTACGGCGTCTGCTGAACTTCCTGCGATCGCCGCCATTGCCACGCTCGCGCCCGCACACGCTGCACGGGCCCGGCAGGCGGGTGCAGCCTGCCCTGAAGGGCAACGCCACGGCATCCACGTTGGCGCCATCGGCGGCACGCCCTGGGCGGGCCGGGCAGCACCTGCCGCAGGGCGGGCCGACCGGGCCCCTGCCGGGCCGCAGCCGCAGACGACAGCGGCCGCTCGCCAAGGCGCGCTGGTCCGCCCGGTTGCTCGCGCTGCTGCTGGGCCTGGCCGGCGGTGGCCAGGCGCTGGCCTGGGACTGGCAGGCGCTCAACCGCCTGGCGGCCGAGCGGGCCGCACGCCCCTGGCAAGACGGTGCGCCCGCACTTCCGCCCGAACTGGCCGGCCTGAGCTACGACCAATACCGCGACATCCGCTTCAAGCCCGAGCGCAGGCTCTGGCGCGCGCAAGGCCTGCCTTTCGAGGCGGCCTTCTTCCACGTCGGACGCCAGGGCGAACCCGTGCGGCTGCACGAGGTGACGCCCTCGGGCGTGCGCGAGATCCGCTACCGCCCCCAGGACTACGACTTTGGCGCCAACCGGCTCGACGCGCGCGCCTGGCCGGACCTGGGCCATGCCGGCCTGAAGCTGCTGGGCGACCTGCAAGGCGCGGGCGTGCGGGACGAGCTGCTGGTCTTTCTGGGTGCGAGCTACTTCCGCGCGGTCGGCGCGGGCCAGCGCTACGGCCTGTCGGCGCGGGGCCTGGCCATCGACGTGCCGCAGGCCGAGGAATTCCCGCGCTTCACCGACTTCTGGCTGGAGCGGCCCCGGCCCGGTGCACGCAGCACGCGGCTGTGGGCCCTGCTGGATTCGAGCCGCCTGACCGGAGCCTATGCCTTCGATCTCGAGCCGGGCCCGAGCACCACGGTCACGGTGCGGGCGCGGCTTCACGTACGCGCAGAGGCCCCGCCGGTGGCCACGCTGGGCATCGCACCGCTGACCAGCATGTTCTTTTTCGGAGAGAACCAGCCGCGCCACGGTGACTTCCGGCCCGAGGTGCACGACTCCGACGGGCTGATGATCGCCTCGGCCACGGGCGAATGGCTGTGGCGGCCGCTGGCCAACCCGGCCAGCCCCCAGGTGCAGAGCTTCGTGCTGCCGGGCCTGCGCGGCTTCGGCCTGATGCAACGCGACCGCCAGTTCTCCAGCTACGAAGACACCGAGGCGCGCTACGAGCTGCGGCCCAGCGCCTGGGTCACGCCCCTGGGCGACTGGGGGCCAGGCCGGGTGGAGCTCTACCAGTTTCACACGCCCGACGAGACGCACGACAACGTGGTGGCCTACTGGGTGCCCGAGCGCACGCCAGCGCCTGGGGAGACGCTGGAGCTGGCCTGGCGCATCGCCTGGCAGGGCCAGGAGCAGCAGCGCCCGCCTGGGGGCTGGGCGCTGCAGTCACGCCAGGGCATCGGTTACCTGCCCGAGTCGGCCGGCCCGCGCGAGCGGCAGCTGCAGTACCTGGTCGATTTCACCGGGCCGGCGCTGGCGGGCCTGCCTGAAGACGCACCGGTCGAGGCGGTGGCCAGCGGC
>CAYVGD010000206.1:0-5439 GCA_964450095.1 uncultured Polaromonas sp. | reverse complement strand
TGAACAACTGCGCGTCCGGTCACCGGCCTGTGGATAAGGCAGCGCTTGTTCCAAAGTTATCCACATACTTTGCGGTGGCTGGCTGCGTATCCTATTGGGGCAATGCCCGCTGCCTTGAAGCCATGGCAGGCTTGGCATGTCAGGGAAACCGGTGTGCCGACGGTGTACGTTTGCAGGCATCATTCTTTTTAATCCAATTTCCAAGAAAGATTCATGCCTTGGAATTCATTGCCAGCCCACATGGGCGCATTTCGCGCCTGGGCGGCCGTGCTTTGCCTTTTGCTGCTGCTGTGGCCTGCAGGAGCGCAGGCGCAGCCAGTCGACGTCCGGCAAGCCGTCGTGGATTTGCGCAGTGCCGAGCTCACGGCGCTTTCCGGCACCCGTGCCGTGGAATTGCCTCATGTGCTGGAGGCCGGAGACTTCAGCGCCTCGGGTTCACGCGTGGCTTACCGGCTGGAGCTGAACCTGGCCGAGGCGCCCGAGGCGCCCTTGGGCATCTTTATCCCTAAGCTCAGCCTGAGCGGGCAGATGGCGCTCAACGGCCAGTGGATCGGTGCGTGCGCGGTGGGCGCCCCAGAGATGCTGCGCTGCAAGCACCGGCCCTGGCTGGTCGTGCCGCCCGGCGCGCTCTGGCGTGCAGGTCCGAACGAGTTGCTGATCGAGTTGAACGCCACAGGCCGCCAGATCAACGGCTTGTCGCCGGTGAGCGTGGGTCCGCTGCAGAAGGTGGAGCAGGAGCGGTACTTTCCGCAGTACGCCTTGCGGATCTTGCTCATGCAGGCATTGACCTGGACCACCGCGGCCCTGGGTTTCCTGGCCCTGATGATTTCGCATCGCCTGCCTGGGCGCAGCATGTACACCTGGGTTGGCGTGGCCTGCCTGGTGCATGCGCTCAGCCATGTGAATTTCCTGTCGTCTCTTGCCTGGGTGTCGGTGGAGTTCTACAGCTGGTTTGCCTATGCCTCCCGCATGGCGGCGGTCCCGTTTTTGTTCATGGCCGTGGTGGCTTTCTATGGCCGCGATGCGCGGTGGCAGCACCTGCTGGCGCTGGCTTATGTCCTGGTGGGGGTCGGCGTGTTGCCTTTCGTGGAAAACCAGCGGCAGTGGGCGCTCTGGTACTACGTGCCGCTTTTGGTGTGTGCCGTGCCGGTGTGGCTGGCCATGCTGCGCTGGACCTGGCGCTCCCGGCGCCCGGCGCACCTGACCATGCTGCTGGCCAGCCTGGCCATGGTGGCTGCCAGCGGCGCCGACTGGCAGCTCCTGCGGGGTGAAGCCTCGTTCGAAGGCATTTATGTGCTGTCTTATGCCAGCGCGGGTTTTTTGGCGGTCATGGGGGGCCTGGTGCTGGCCGAACTGGCCGCCGGGCTGCTGAAGTCACGCCAGCTCACGGCCACGCTGGAACAGCAGGTGGCCGAGCGAGAGCAGCTCCTGGCCCTGGCCTATGAAGAGCGGCTGCAGCTGGAGCGGCGCGACGCGACGAACCACGAGCGCGAAAGGCTCCTGGCCGACATGCACGACAGCCTGGGCGCAGGCCTGAGTTCCGCACACCTTCTGCTGCGCCAAGGCCGCATCAGCCTGCAGTCGGCCGCTTATGTGGTGCAGCAGTGCATGGACGACCTGCGCCTCGTGTTCGACGTCTCGGCCAACCTGGAGCATAACCTCGAGGCCGTGGTGGCCGACGTGCGTCACCGCATCGGGGGCCGACTGGCGTCGGTGGGGTTGGACACGCGCTGGTCCGTGGCACTGGACGGCATGCCCGTGCTGGACTCCACGCACTGCCTGCAGCTCATGCGGGTGCTCCAGGAAGCCCTGGCCAATGCCGTGCGCCATGCGCAGGCCCGAAGGCTCAACGTGCAACTGCATTGGCAGGAGGAGGCGCGCCAGCTGCTCATGCGTGTGAGCGATGACGGGGTGGGCTTGCAAGCCGCGCTTGCGCCCACGCCTGGCGCGTCAGGCGCCACCCCTGCCCGCGCTGGCCAGGGCCTGGCCAACATGGCCCGGCGCGCAGCGATGCTGGGCGCCCAGCTCGACATCAGGAGCGCCGGGCCCGGCACGGTGGTGGAATTGCGCTGGGCGCTCTGAGCCAGGGTGCAGCTGGGCTGTGCCTTGAGGCGTTCCGGGCGGCGGGGTTCACACGCGGCAAAGGGCTTTCCTCCTGGCAAGCGCACAGCCCGCCCGGACGGAATCCGAACGTCAGCGCAGCAGGCCTTGCTCCCTGGCGCGGGCCACCGCCTGGGTCTGCGAATGCGCACCGAGTTTGCGGTAGAGGTGGCGCACATGCGTCTGCACGGTGGACACGCTCACGCCCATGAGCCGCCCGGTTTCGGCGTAGCTGTGGCCGCGCCCGAGGTGTTCCAGGGTCTGGCGCTCCTTGGCGGTCAGGTGCAGGCCGCTTTCGGTGCGCGCCTGCGGCGCACCGGCCAGCTTGAACAGGTAGCGCGCCAGCGCCGGGCTGATGGGGCTTTGGCCCTGCAGCACCTGATCGATGCCGCGCGCCACGGTGATGGCTTCGCCGTCCTTGAGCAGGTAGCCGTCGGCGCCGGCGCGGATGGCCTCCACCACCGTGCGTTCGGCCGCGATCGCCGACAGTACCAGCAGCGGCGCCGTTGGATAACGCTGCCGCCAAGCACGCACCACGTCCAGCCCACCCAGGTCGGGGAGGCCCAGGTCCACGAGTGCCAGGCCGTAATCGACGTCCGGCC
Source organism: uncultured Polaromonas sp. (assembly GCA_964450095.1). Classification (GTDB taxonomy): domain Bacteria; phylum Pseudomonadota; class Gammaproteobacteria; order Burkholderiales; family Burkholderiaceae_C; genus Polaromonas. The sequence continues at coordinate 2,737 of CAYVGD010000206.1, read as the reverse complement.
GGTCCAGTGCGTCCAGCGCCTGGCCGCCGGTGCTGTGGTGCACCACCTCCCAGCGCGATGGCAGCATGAGGGCGGTGTCCTTGATCAGCTGCGCCTGTGACGGATCGTCCTCCACCAGAAGGAGCTTGGCAGGGCGAGGATCCAAGTGCATGACATTGAGTCTAAAGTTTTCAAGATCGGCGTGCGCCGTGCGGCCGCCAAAGACCCGCAAGTGCGACCGGCGAGGGTGTGCAGCACGGGTTGCACATGGGCTGAACGCGGTGCCATGGCCAGCGCTGCTCAGGCTTTCATGCGGCAAGCGCGACAGGCGTGGTGTGCAACCGGGGGCGGCCAGCGGGCTGGATGCGCTCAGAGCAATGCCGTGGCAGGAGCTGCACTGGCAGCGGAGCGCCCAGCGCCAATGGCCGCTGTGTGCAGCCGTGTGGTTGAAACCCTAGGAAGGCAAGGCGCTGTCGCGTGCCAGCAGGGGGAGCAGCCGCTGCAATTCGTCCACGCGTTCGCGCAGCAGGTGCGTCGCCACATCGCCCGCCCGGATGCGCGCCTGCAACTCGCGGATGCGTTGCTCAACGATGCGCTCTGCAAGGGCTGGGGCAGCGGTTTCGTCCATGGCTGGGCGGCAAAGTGTGCTCAGCTGCCATGGTGAGCGCCTCGGCCCAGGAGCCGCGTGCGCGCCAGCCGCGTCCTGCCGTGAGCGGAAGCCACGATTTCGCTGAACGGGTGGGCGGTTCGGGACCTCGTGTTTTTGGCCCGGGGCAGGACCGGAGGATTCAGCCGGGAGTCGGCAAGGCGTTAAGGCAGAGAGGCAGAGAGGCAGACAGGCAGAGAGGCTGCAAGGTTGAAAGGTTACAGAGAGGGGCCAGCGCCTGGCGGCGCGCCTTTCCTCGTCACAAAGGAATCTGGGGCCCAGGCATCCTGATCCGTGGCAGCAGGCAGCAGGCAGCAGGCAGCAGGCAGCAAGCAGCACGCGGCACGCGGCAAGCGGTGGGCGGTGGGCGGTGGGCGGTGGGCGGTGGGCGGTGGGCGGTGGGCGGTGGGCGCTCAGCGCCCGACCGCCGCACCAAGGGTCCGAATTACTTCGCTGTGGGCATCACGAACTCTGCGCCCTTGCCGATGCTCTCGGGCCAGCGCTGCATGATGCTCTTTTGCTTGGTGTAGAACCGCACGCCTTCTTCGCCGTAGGCGTGCATGTCGCCGAAGAGGCTCTTTTTCCAGCCGCCGAAGCCATGCCACGCCATGGGCACGGGGATGGGCACGTTGATGCCGACCATGCCCACCTGGATGCGGCGGCTGAATTCACGCGCCACGTTGCCATCGCGGGTGAAGCAGCTCACCCCGTTGCCGAACTCGTGCGCGTTGATCAGTTGCACCGCCTCGGCAAAGTCTTTCACGCGCACGCAGGACAGCACCGGCCCGAAGATTTCTTCCTTGTAGATGCGCATCCCGGGCTTCACGTGGTCGAAGAGTGTGCCGCCCATCCAGAAGCCAGCGTCGCAGCCGGGGCCGGCCTGCGCACCCTGGAACGAGCGGCCATCCACCAGCAGCTGCGCACCTTCTTGGATGCCCTGCTCGATGTAGCCGGTGATGCGCTGGTGCGCTGCCGCCGTGACGATGGGGCCCATCTCGGCATCCAGTTCGGTGCCGTTCTTCACCTTCAGCGTGCGTGCACGCTCGGCCAGCATGGGCACCAGCTTGTCGCCCACGTCGCCCACCAGCACCGCCACTGAAATCGCCATGCAGCGTTCACCGGCCGATCCGTAGCCAGCGCCCACCAGCGCATCGACGGCCTGCTCAAGGTCGGCGTCGGGCATCACCACCATGTGGTTCTTCGCGCCGCCCAGGGCCTGCACGCGCTTGCCGTGGTGTGCGCCGGTTTCATAGATGTAGTTGGCGATCGGGGTGGAGCCCACGAAGGAGATGGCCTGCACGTCGGGGTGCACCAGCAGCGCGTCCACGGATTCCTTGTCGCCCTGCACCACGTTGAACACACCGTCAGGCAGGCCCGCCTGCTTGAGCAGGTCGGCCATGAGCAAGCTGGCGCTGGGGTCGATGGGGCTGGGCTTGAGGATGAAGGTGTTGCCCGCGGCAATGGCCACCGGGAACATCCACATGGGCACCATGGCCGGAAAGTTGAACGGCGTGATGCCCGCGACCACGCCCAGGGGCTGGCGGAAGGTCCAGTTGTCGATGCCGGTGGACACCTGGTCGGTGTAGTCGCCCTTGAGCAGCTGCGGTATGCCGCAGGCGAACTCGACGATCTCGATGCCGCGTGTGACCTCGCCCTGCGCGTCGGTGAACACCTTGCCGTGCTCGGCCGTGATCAGGCGCGCCAGCTGGTCCTTGTGCGTGTTCAGCAGGTCCAGGAACTTGAACATCACGCGGGCGCGGCGCAGCGGCGGCGTGTCGGCCCAGGCCGGGAAGGCTGCGCGCGCTGCGGCCACGGCAGTGTCCACGTCGGCGGTGGATGCCAGCATCACCTGGCCGCTGACGGCGCCGGTGGCGGGGTTGAACACGTCCTGGCGGCGCGCGCTCTGGCCTGGCGTCATGCGCCCGGCGATGAAGTGGCCGATGAGCGCGGGGGTGGTGGGTTGCTGGGTCATGGCAAGAAGGCTCCAAAAAGTCAGGTTCAATGCCCGCACTCTAGGCCGATGCGCCCGGTTGATAAAGGCCTGTTTGCTGACTTCATTGTTCAATCGATTGAACAATTTATGATGCGCCATGGCGTCCGACCAGCTGTCTC
>CAYVGD010000205.1:0-5446 GCA_964450095.1 uncultured Polaromonas sp. | reverse complement strand
CAAGCACTTTCCCAGCAAGGAAGACCTGGCCGCTGCGGCCATGGTGCGCGTGCTCACCAAGGCGCAGGAGTTCCTGGACACGCTGGAGCCCGAGGCGCAGCCGCTGGACCAGCTCAAGGCCGTGGTGCGCTGGATGATGCGCCTGCAACTGGCCGGCGAGATGCCCTCGCTGCCCAGCCAGAACTCCAGCCTGCGCGCCCGCCTGATGGCCAACGGCGACTATCTGGACCTGCTCATGACCGTGAGCGAGCGCATGGGCGCCTGGATCGAGGCCGCGCAGCAGGACGGCAGCCTCAACCCCCAGCTGCCGCCCATCCTGGTGCTCTACACGCTTTATTCGCGCGCCTGCGATCCGGTGCTCGAATTCATGAAAGCCGGTGGCCAGTACAGCGACGCCGAAATCGTCGAGTGGGTGACCCTCACCTGCTTCGACGGCCTGCGCACACGCTGAGGGCTGCGCCTCAGACCTCCACCAGCAGCTGCGGCCGGTGGCCGTCCTGCTCGCCCTTCTTGGCGTAGCCCAGCGGGTTGGCCACGATGCGGCAGCCCGATTGCACCGTGTCCACCGGGCAGTGCAGGTGGCCGTGCAGCCACACGCGGGCCTGCGGCAGCAGCGCATCGAGCGCATTGCAAAAACCGGCCGTGCCCGGCGTGAGTCCGTAGCGCGGATCGGCACTGGCCAGCGTGGGCGCGAAATGCGTCACCACCACCGTGGGCCCGCCGAAGGGCTGGGCCAGCGCCTCGCGCAGCCAGGCCTGGCACACCCGGGCTTGCTCGCGCACCTGCTCGGCCAGCATGGGCTCGCCGTGCCAGGTGGTGGACGTCTTGTGCAGGTAGAAGTTGGCGGCGCGAAAGGCCTTGTCCAGGAGCTTGTGGCGCTGCGTTTCGGTCTCGGCCTTCAGGCCTGGCATCTGCCAGAGCGATTCGAAGTCGGTCCACAGCGTGGTGCCCACCAGGCGCACGCCGCCGATCACCAGCGTCTCGCGCTCCAGCCAGTGCAGGCCCAGGCGCTGGCAGGTCTGGCGCAGTTGTTCGTGGGTCGGCTCGAAGTCCAGGCCGTCGTATTCATGGTTGCCGGGCACGAACACCACTGGCACCGGCCAGCGGGCAAAGCGCCCCAGGCCGAAGTCGGGCTCGCTGCGCGCGGCCAGCTGCGAGCCGTGCTGGTAGGAACCGATGTCGCCGGCCAGCACCAGCAGGTCTGCGCCGGGCAGGGGCTGGGGCTGGAAGTCCGGGTGGCTTTCGAGGTGCAGGTCGGAGAGCAGCTGGATCTTCACGCGCGCATTGTCGGCGGCCCCGGCGGCCGGCGCAGGCGCGCCAGCGGATGCCAGTGCGGGGCGGGGCGATGGGATGCGTGGCCTGGCGCGGCGAGAGGCGGTGCAGGCATGCGGCGGAGTGCAGTCTGGCCCCAGGCCAGCGCCCGACCAGGACAGGTCCGAGCCAAGCTGTGCTGTGCTGTCCCTTGCCTTGCCTTGCCTTGCCTTGCCTTGCCACGTCACGCCACGCCACGCCACGCCTCGCCTTTGGCCGCGAGACCTGGAGCGACGCGCAGCGGTGCGCCGCTGGCCGGCGATGTCGGGTGTCCCGGCTCAGGGCGCGGCGGGTGGCGGCTGGCCCGCGGCCGAGCGGCGTGCGGCGCGCATCACGGCTTCGCGCAGCCAGGCGTGCGCCGCGTTCGTCTGGGAGCGACGGTGCCACACGGCGTCCACGTGCACCACGGGCATCTCGAAGGGCAGCCGGTGCAGCGCCAGCTGGTCGGCCATGCCGGTCACGCTCACAAAGTGGCGGGGCAGCACCGTCAACAGGTTGGAGTGCGCCACCACCCGGCCGGCGGTGAAAAACTGGTTGACCGTGAGCACCACCTGCCGCTGGCGGCCCAGACCCGCCAGCGCCTCGTCCACGAAACCGTAGGCCCGCCCTGAGAAGCTCACGAGCATGTGGCGAGCCTCGCAGAAGGCATCGAGCGTGATGGGGCTGGCGGCCAGCGGGTGGTCCTTGCGCATCACGCAGACGTACTCGCCGTCGTAGATGCGCTGGTGCGCAAACGGCAGCGGCTCACCGCCCTGGCGGCGAGCCACCAGATCGGCCAGCACCGAGGGGAAGTAGCCCACGGCCAGGTCGGTGGCCTCCTCGTCGAGCAGGCGGCGCGGGTCGCGCGTGCTCAGTGGCAGCACCCGCAGTGCCACCCCGGGCGCCTCGGCCTCCAGGATCTCCACCAGCCCGGGCACCAGCTCCGCCGCGGTCGCATCGGCCATGGACAAGACGAAGCTGTTGCGCGCCTGGCCGGGCACGAACTCGACCGGCACCAGCGAGCGCTCCAGTTGGTCGAGCGCCTCCCGCACCGCCGGCCACAGCGCCCGGGCCCGGGGCGTGGGCGCCATGCCCTGGCCGCTGCGCTGCACCAGTTCGTCGCCCAGTGTCTCGCGCAGGCGCCGCAGCGCGTTGCTCACGGCCGGCTGGGTGAGGTGCAGGTTGCGGGCCGCGCGTGTGAGGCTGCGCTCGGCCATCACCTCGTCGAACACGCGCAGCAGGTTCAGGTCCAGGGTGCGGAAGTTGGGGGTCATGAAGGCAGTGGGAGAGCGGTATGGCAGGGGTGCAGGGGCGGCGCGGGAGCGGCGCCGGTGCGGTGGTGGAGCGGCCTGGGGGGCCTTTCAGTGCGGCGGCGCAAAGTCCAGCTTGAATGATGCGTGGCCTCAGTCATTTATATCGTGAATGCCCACAATCATGAAGATAAAGTTGAGCAACATGAGTGATTACCCTAGGATTCGCTCATCGCTGGCCCACCCGCGCCGGCCTGACACCTCAGGAGTTTCACCATGACCAGCTTTGTCACCCCGTCCTTCCCCACCGAGCATGCCGGCGTCGTCCGCATGGAGGCCGCCGCCCAGAATGCCCGCGACCTGGGCCGCAAGTTTTCCGGTGGCCGCGGCCTGGCGACGGTGCTGCTGTCGGCCATGGGTGCCGCCGTGCTGGTGGCCGCCTACCAGGTGATGGACACCGTGGCCGAAGGCCAGCTGCTGGTGATCTGGACCGGCGCCTGGCTGGCCGCCTTCGCAGCCCTGGCCCTGCTGGCCGATACCTCGCGCCAGATGGCCGCCGGTCTGAAGTCGCGCCTGGACGCCTGGTCGGCCCGCGTGGCCCGCCGCCGCGCCGAAGCGCGCCTTTGGGCCATCGCCCAGACCGACCCCCGCGTCATGAGCGACCTGCAGGCCGCCCTCACGCGCGCCGAGCAGGTCGGCCGCTGAGCCAGCGACCACCCGGGCCCTGCCGGGCCGCTGCCTGGCCCGGCAGGGTCTCAGGCGGTGGGCCAAAAAGCAAAAAGCCACCTTCGGGTGGCTTTTTCACGTCTGCAGACAGGCCCGCTGCGCGTCGGGCCGCCCTGGTGCGGCTCATGCCGCCGACGCGCTGCGCTCCGGCGCCCCGGGGCGCGTCGCTCGGGCTGCGCTGTTGCGTTGCCAGGCCTTTTCATGGAAGAAGAACGCCACCGCCTGGACCGTGGGTTCAAGCAGGCTGAGCGCCAGCGCCATGAACGCATCGCCCGTGACGGCATAAGCCACCGCGGCCGCCACCAGGATGTGCATCACGTAGTAGCTGGCGGTTTTCTTGAGCGTGGGCAAGTTGGCGCGGGCGAACTGGGCCATGGTGTGTCCTGGGGGTGGGTGAGCCGAGTTCGTCATGGTAGGCGCGCACCACCAATTCGGCCAATTGGATATCCAGATTCAATTGATAGAGGCTATCAAACCGGTTTCAGCGTTGGCCTGGAATGCTCTGCACTTGTCCCCGCCGCCTGTGCCCCAGGCTGTGGACAAGCCCTGGAGCGATGGGCGCAAGCCGCGCCCCGCCTGGGCTGGCAACGCGTTGCTCAATGAACAGGCAAACAGGCTGGGGCGCTTGGGCTGGTGTGTGCCGGCGCACATTCTTTTGCACACTCGCACGCACAGTCGCCCGCACAGTCGCCCGCACAGTCGCCCGTCCAACGGGCGGCTCAACCGGCCCTTCAGCCGGCCATGAGGGCCTCGATCTCATCGGCCTCCACGGGCACGCCGCGGGTGAGCAACTCGCAGCCCTTGGGCGTGATCAGCGCGTCGTCTTCGATGCGGATGCCGATGTGCCAGAACGCCCGTGGCACGTCCTTGCCCGGTCGCACGTAGAGGCCCGGTTCGATGGTCAGCAGCATGCCGGGCCGCAGGATGCGGCTGGGCCGGCGCATCACCGGTTGGCCGGTGGCGTCGAGCTCCTGGCGCGGCCTGGCGCCGGGTTCGGTGTAGTCGCCGCAGTCGTGCACGTCCATGCCCATCCAATGGCCGGTGCGGTGCATGTAGAACTGGCGATAGGCGCCGGAGGCGATCACGTCTTCCTGGGAGCCGTGCTTTTTCTTGTTCAGAAGCCCGGTCTCCAGCATGCCGGCGGCCAGCACCTTCACGGCGGCCTCGTGGGGATCGGTGAAGCGCTTGCCCGGGCGGGTGGCCGCGATCGCGGCTTTCTGCGCCTCGAGCACGATGTCGTAGAGCCTGCGCTGTGCCGGCGTGAAGCGGCCGTCGGCCGGGAAGGTGCGGGTGATGTCGCTGGCGTAGCCATCGAGCTCGCAGCCCGCATCGATCAGGCAGAGCTCGCCGCTTTGCAGTGGCGCATCGCCTGCACGGTAGTGCAGCACGCAGGCGTTGGAGCCGGCCGCCACGATGCTGGTGTAGGCCGGGAACTGCGCGCCGCTGCTGCGGAACTCGTGCAGCAGTTCGGCCTCAAGGTGGTATTCGCGAGCATCGCGTCCGGTGCGCAGCATCGCCGCCGAGGTCTGCATGGCGCGCACGTGGGCGCGCGCCGAGATCTGACCCGCGCGCCGCAGGATCTTGAGCTCGTGCGCGTCCTTGAAGAGCCGCATCTCGTCGAGCAGCCCGCACAGGTCGTGCTGCGACTGCGGGCATTCCACCCCCATGCGCACCCGCGCCCGCACCTGGCCCAGCCAGCCATCCACCTGGGCCTGCAGGCCCTCGTGCGTGGCAAACGGGAACCACACCGCTGGCTGGTTGGCCAGCAACTCGGGCATGCGCTTGTCGAGCTCGTCCACGCTGAAGGCCGCATCCACGCCCAGGGTGGCCGGTGCGGCCTTGGGGCCGAGGCGGTAGCCGTCCCAGATCTCGCGCTCGAGGTTCTTGGGGCGGCACAGCAGCGTGCTGTGCCCGGTGGAGCTGATCAGCAGCCAGGCCTGCGGCTCGTCAAAGCCGGTGAGGTAGTAGAAATAGCTGTCGTGCCGGTAAGGAAAGTCGGTGTCCCGGTTGCGGGGCCGTTCGGGGGCGGTGGGCAGCAACGCGATGCCGCCGCCCGCGGCCTTGAGGGCGCGGGCCACGGCGGCGCGTCGGCGGGCATGGATGACAGTGGACATGGCAGCAGCTTTGCGGGGGGAAGACGGCACAGGGCCGCGGAACCGGGCTGGCGCGCAAGGCCCAGC
>CAYVGD010000204.1:0-5469 GCA_964450095.1 uncultured Polaromonas sp. | reverse complement strand
ACGCGCTTGACGATGCTGTAGGTGTCCTGCGTCTCGATGTGAAAGGGCACGCCCAGCTTCGTGAGGTACTCCGGCAGCACATGCGCAGGAAAGCCCGGCTGCTTCTGGTCGAGGTTGACGGCCACCAGCTCGAAGCGCACCGGCGCACGCTGCTGCAGCTTGAGCAAGATGTCCAGCATGGCGTAGCTGTCCTTGCCGCCGGAGACGCACACCATGACCTTGTCGCCCTCTTCGATCATGTTGTAGTCGACGATGGCGCGGCCCACCTCGCGGCACAGGCGCTTTTCGAGCTTGTGGTTCTCGCGCTCGGTGCGCGCCTGGCGGGCGGCGTCGTGGGCATCACCGGCCAGCACGGCGTTGTCTGTCATGGACGAATCCTCACTTCATGCCGAACACTTCGCAGCCCACGGCCTCGCAATCCGGGTAGACATCGGGCTTGGCGGTCGAGACGCGGGCGGCCTGCACCTTGGGATGCTGCAGCATGGTGGCCAGCACGTCGTCACAAAGCGTTTCCTGCAGGTGGATGTGGCCGCGCGAGACCCGTTCGCTGATGGAGCGGCGGATGAAGTCGTAGTCCACCACCTCGTCCAGCTCGTCGTGCTGCGGCGTCGACAGCGCCAGGGGCACGTACAGGTCCACGTTGATCAGCACGCGCTGCTCCGCGGTCTTTTCAAAGGCGTGCACGCCGATGTTGATATTGACCTCGTAGTTGCGCAGGAACAGGCGTCGGCATCGAGTGGCCAGCGCTGCGCTGGGGTCCGCATTCATGGTGTGATTCCTTTGAGTAGATCGTCAACGACGAACATGATGTCCCTGGGCAGAGGCACCAGGTGCTGTCCGTTGTCCACGCTGACCACCGAGCCTGTGATGCCCGCCGTACCGGCGAGGAACAGGCATGTTTTAGCGACGTCTGCGGGGTCCGTGGGGCGCCGCAGCAGGTTGGCACTGGCAGCGCGGTCGAAATTATCCTTGGTTTGCGGCCCGCTCAGGTACATCAGGCCTGGCGCCACGCCGCACACCCGCACCGCGGGCGCCAGCGACTGCGCCTGCAAGGCGACCGCCCGCTCCAGGGCCAGCTTGCTGACGGTGTAGCTGAAATAGTCGGGATTGAGGTTGAAGACCTTCTGGTCCAGGATGTGGATCACGCTGGCATCGCCCGCCCGACCCTGCGCCGCGCGGGCCAGCTCGCGCCCCAGCACCAGGGGCGCCAGCAGGTTCACCTGCAGTTGGTGCAGGGCCTGGTCGCTGCGAAAGTCGCGGCCTTCGTCCGGAAAGAAGGTGGAGGCGTTGTTCACCACGCAGTCCAGGCCGCCGGCCTGGGCCACGGCGCGCTCGAAGAGCGCGGTGCAGGCAGCCTCGCTGTCCAGGCTGCCCTGGAGCGCTGCGGCCTGGCCGCCATCGGCCACCAGGCGCGCCGCCAGGGCCTCGGCCGCCTCGCGAGAACGTTCGTAATGGCACAGCACCTGCCAGCCAGCGCGGGCAAAGGCCGTGGCGATCTCGGCGCCCAGGCGGTGCGCGGCGCCGGTGACCAGCACCTTGGGAACAGCAGCGGTCATGAGACCATCCTTTGAAAGACAACTGGCATCACGGGGCACGCCCAGCGCGGCCGGTGAGGCAAGGCAAGAAGGGCCACGACGGGGGCCCGGGACGCCGCGGGTGCATGGTACAAACCGGGCTCCGGCGGGGTGGCCACCTGGGCGCTGCGCCCGCCGATGAAACCACGATGCCAAGTTTAGCCAGCGCGCTTCCCCCCGGCCTGTTGCAGGCCATGAGCCAGGCCGGCGGCTGGCTGCCCTTCGACGAATTCATGGCCCTGGCGCTGTACGCCCCGGGCTGGGGCTACTACAGCGGCGAGCGGCGAAAGTTCGGCCAGATGCCGCAGTCCGGCAGCGACTTCGTCACCGCGCCCGAACTCTCACCCCATTTCGGCCGCGCGCTGGCAAACCAAGTGGCACAGGCGCTCGAAGCCACCCGCACCCAAGAGGTCTGGGAGTTCGGCGCGGGCTCCGGCGCGCTGGCAGAGCAGGTGCTGGCGGCGTTGAAGGCGCGCGGCGTGGCGCTGGCGCGCTACGTCATCGTGGACCTGTCGGCCAGCCTGCAGGCCCGCCAGCAGGAGCGGCTCGCGCCGTTCGCCGGCACCGTGCAGTGGGTGCAGGCCCTGCCAGAGCGCATGGAAGGCGTGGTGATCGGCAACGAAGTGCTCGACGCCATGCCCGTCAAGCTGCTGCAGCGCCGCGCCGGCACCTGGCATGAGCGTGGCGTGGCACTGGCCGGCGAGCAACTGGCCTGGGAAGACCGCCCCACCGACCTGCGTCCGCCGGTCGAGATCCCAGGCGCGCACGACTACCTCACCGAAGTGCATCCCCAGGCCGAAGGCTTCATCCGCACCCTGGCCGACCGCCTGCAACGCGGCGCGGCCTTCTTCCTGGACTACGGCTTTCCCGAACACGAGTATTACCACCCGCAGCGGCACATGGGCACGCTCATGTGCCACCACGGCCACCAGGCCGACCCGGACCCGCTGGAGCGCTTGGGCGAGAAAGACATCACGGCCCATGTGAACTTCACGGGCATTGCGCTGGCTGGCCAGGACGCTGGCCTGCAGGTGCTGGGTTACACCAGCCAGGCGCACTTCCTGCTCAACTGCGGCCTGCTGCAAGGCCAGGAGAACGCGCCCCTGGCCGAGCGCGTGATGCTGCAAAAGCTCATCAACGAGCACGAGATGGGTGAGCTGTTCAAGGTGATCGGCTTTGCCGCCGACCGGCCCGCCCAGCCCTGCGATGGCTGGCAGGCGATGGGCTTTGACGCCGGCGACCGTTCGCACACGCTGTGAACGTTTCGCAGCCAGGACCGGTCATCACCCACTCTGGCGCCCATGCCTGCCTTCCACCCGGCCCCCTTCCCGGCCCCTGGGCTCTGTCCCCGACCCTGAGCCGTCCCGGCCGCACACACTGAACCGAGCCACCCCATGCTGCGCTGGATGATCGTCATCTTCCTGGCCCTGGTGCTGCTGAGCTGGCTCACGCCCTGGCTGAACAAGCTCGGCTTTGGCCGCCTGCCCGGCGACCTGCGCTTCAGGCTCTTCGGGCGCGAGTGGTACCTGCCTTTTGCCAGCACGGTGCTGCTGAGCTTTGCGGCGAGCCTGATCGGGTACCTGATCTAGCGCGCCAGGAAGCTCAACGGCGGGCGTACTGCACGCTTTGAATTTGGCGATTTTCTGCGTCGTAAGTGCGCGCCCAGATTTCGCGATAACGCGATGTGATGGTTGGCTGGTTCGCAGCGGTCACCCATTCGTAGCCGACACAGTCCTCTTCTAGAGTGAAGCTGCGCGTACGGATGTTGCGTGGCACCGGCCAACTGTTATTGGAAACAGATGGACCCCAGCGCACCTCACTGCCGGCAGTGTTGGTCCAGTTCGCCCAGCAGGAATAGCCAATGCGGTCCGTGGCAGTGGCGCCCTCGGGGACAGACCAGGTCAGTGTGAGAGGACCTGCATTGGGCCTCAAGGTGGTGGCATTGGTCGCAAGAAAGGTGGATGCCGTGCTGACCGAGCCGAATGCTGCAGTGCCTGAATACACGCCGCTGGACTCCACCTCCAGGTAAGGCTTGGCGCCAATCATGCGCGACTTGATCACGGCCGCGGCGTTGAACCACGCGCTCGGGTCTGCAGAAATCACTGGCGTAGAGTCATTGCCAGAATTGACTGGCGTTGCGCCCACAGAGCCACCGTAGGTCAAGACGGGGATTCCGCTTTGCTGAAACGCATAAAACGTATACACCGGCATGGAGGTGGGCCGGTAGGCAGCCTTGACAGCGGCGGTGACGGGCGCCACGGCGTAAGTTCCCTGCCGGCTGCCTACCATGGCGGCGTAACTGTTAGCTCCGTGTGTGTTGGCTGAGTAGCCCGCACTCAACGGTGCCCAGCTGTAGGGCAGATTCCCCTGAGCGGCCGACGGCCAGGCGAAGGTGCTGCTGCCGCTCGTTTTGGCAGCATCAATGGCGAACTGATTGTTGGTGCTCCACGTGGCCACCTCCCAGGTCGACCCCACGCGCTCTCGCGCGGCGCAGGCCTTGAGGAGCGACTTGCGGTCTTCAGCGTTTCCATGGGGGTCAAATGTGTCGGAAAACTTCACGTGCACCGCCATGTAGTCTTGGCGGGCAACGTAATCGCTGCGGGGCACCTTAAGCAAGATGCCGCCCACTGGACCCGTGTTGCCAGCGTTTTGCCCGCCGTTACCGGGAAGATCTGGCCCCGTCACCCACACACAGGAAATCACCGGATCGGGCTTGTTGCTGGCGTTGTAGAAAAACTTGAAGGCGTTGGTCGCTGTATCGAGACCTCGATGAGGTGCGAACATGAAGCGAAGCCGCCCCTCTATGCGGTTACCGACTGAGGTGGTGGGATTATCAAAATCCGTGTTTTTGGTGATGACCGGCTCCACCAGCGCATCGAAACGCCGTTGGTTTCCATACAGCTTGTAGCGGCCGTTTTCCAACACGGCTGACTCGGGCCTTGTGTAACCGTTTCCATCTGAATCGCGGAAGTTCAGGTTCACCACGTAGGCATCGCTGGCGACGTTGGCATGAGGACGCGTGACCACATAGCGGAGCTGGGGTTCAAAAACCGCCCCATCAAAGGCACGGTCTTTGAGTGCCGGCAGCCACCGTTGACCCCACGAATAGGTATTGGTCATGTAGTCAGGGTGCAAGAAGACCTGGCAGCTGGGATGCAAGCTCGTGATGATGTCTATTCCAAACGCGTCAGCCTGGTATGTCGCACGCTGTGCGGCAGGCACGCGAAAACAGGCAGTGATCTGCGCCGCCAGGGCGCGAAACCCCGCAGTGTCACGGTCTACGCCCGCCGGCAAGGAGCCATTTATCTGCCCCCCGAAAGGGCGACCTGGGACAGGTCCGAGTCGGTCTGTCCTTCGGCCACCGGCTCCAGCCGGTTGGCCAAGTACACGGCCCCAGGCCGATAGCGGATATCCAGCGCGTCCAGCAGTTTGTCCTTGCCAGTGCTGTCAGCAGTGAACGGCGTGGTGATCGGATTGAACTGCGCCTGACTCACCCCAATGGTCTGCATGACCGGCGCAATGGCCGTACTCAGCGTCTGCGCGGCTGCATTTAGAGCAGCGGGCGTGATGTTTTGAACTTGAAGATTACCGGGATCCCCACCGGCCAGCATGGCTGCCAGGGTGGTGGTCAAGGTGGTCACATTGGCGTTCGCCATGCCTGCCGCAGACGCGACGGGGGTGCTCAGCTTGACCGGGGTCTGCCCCAGTTGCCCTACCGCTTCGATGACAAAGGGGGGCGTGAGTCCGCTGACATCCAGGCCCTGGTAACGGCCTTCAGCGTCGGCCACCACGGAGGGCGATGTGCGCCCGGCGACATCGCGTGCCGTGATCACAGCACCAGCCAAGGGAGAACCCACAGCCACTGTTCCGCCTAGCGTGACCCCAGGGTTCGCAG
>CAYVGD010000203.1:0-5473 GCA_964450095.1 uncultured Polaromonas sp. | reverse complement strand
CGCAGCTGGCCAGCGTGCACGCCGGCGAGGTGGACGTGCTGGTCGGCACGCAGATGGTGACCAAGGGCCACGACTTCCGGCGCATCACGCTGGTGGCGGCGGTCAACCCGGATTCGTCCCTTTTTTCCAGCGACTTCCGCGCGCCAGAGCGCCTGTTTTCCCTGCTGCTGCAGGCGGCCGGCCGCGCCGGGCGGGATGCCGCGCACAGCCGGCACAGCCAGATGTGGGTGCAGACCCTGCATGCCGCGCACCCTCTGTTCGCCGCGCTCAGGCGGCATGACTTTCCCGGTTTTGCCGAGCAGGAGCTGAGCGAGCGGCGCGCAGCGGGCCTGCCGCCGTTCGGCTATGCGGCGCTGCTGCGTGCCGAGGCGCGCACGCAGGAGGTGGCCCAGGGCTTTTTGCAGGCCGCGGCCCAGGCCGCGCAGGACGCCGGCCTGCCCGGCGGCGCGCAGGTGACGGTGTACCCGGCGGTGCCCATGTCGCTGCAGCGCGTGGCCGACGTGGAACGCGCGCAGATGCTGCTGGAAAGCCCATCGCGCCCGGCGCTGCAGCAGTTCCTCTCAGCCTGGCAGCCACTGCTGGGGGAGGTGCGGCGGCAGCCCGACTTCAAGCCGCTGATCCGCTGGGCCATCGACGTGGACCCGCAGGCGATCTGAGCCGACGCACGGCCGTGCGCCTGCCGGACCGGGGGCCTTAGGTGAGCAGCGCCACCGCTGCCGAGAAGCTCAGGAATGCGATGGCGGTGGTCCAGAGGATGATGCGCGCCACCCGGCCGCCGTTGGCGCCAAAGCGCTCGGTCAGCAGCGACACGTTGCTGGCGCTCGGCAGCGCCGCCACGAGCACGATGACGGTGAGGGCAAACGGCGTGATGTCGGCGCCCAGCGCCATGGCCGCCCAGCCGAGTGCGCCCACCAGCAGCGGATGGACCAGCAGTTTGATGAACACCACGGGGGCGTAGTCCGAAAGCGGCACGGCCGCGCTGGAAGCCATCTGCGAGCGGGCGAGCACCGCCCCGATGGTGAACAGCGCCACCGGTGAGGCAGCGTCCCCCAGCAGGCGCACGGTCTGCTCGACCGGCCCCAGCAGCTGCCAGCTGTAGGCCGAGAAAAGCGCGCCCAGCAGGATGGACCAGGGCATGGGGTTCGAGGCCACGCCCTGCAGCGCCTTGGCGGCGGCCTGGCGGGCGCCCTGGGGACCGACCCCTTCCAGGCGCGACAGCGCGATGCACAACGAACTGGTGACCACCATGTCCAGCACCAGCGTGACCATGATGGGGCCGACCGCCTGCGCGCCCAGCAGTGCCACCAGCAGCGGCACACCCATGAAGCCGGAATTGGGAAAGGCGGCGACCAGCGCGCCGAAGGACGCATCGTTCCAGCCCATGCGGCCACGCCGCGTCAGCGCAATGGTTGCGGCAACGATCAGCAGCGCAGCCAAGAGGTACACCGCCGCCAGCCACACGTCGAGCAGTTGCGCCAGCGGCGTGCGTGCGCCAAAGCGAAACAGCATGCATGGCAGGGCGAAGTACAGCACGAAGGCGTTGAGCCCCGGGATGGCCGCCACGGGCAGCAGGCCGCGCCGCGTGGCCACGAAGCCGCCCAGCACCAGCGCAAAGAAAGGAAAAGTGACTTGCAGGATGTGAAGCACAGCCGTGATTGTGCGGCCCCCGCGGGCCCAGCCGTGTCGCGAGGGTGCGGCGGCGCACGGCAGGGCTCGAGCGCGGCCGTGCGCCGCTATGATGAATGCCTTCCCGGCCGCGCACTGCCGGCCTGCTTGTTCCACCGGCCCGGCACCCTGCCCGGGCGACCGCCCCCACCTTCCCCGCATGTCGTTTGCCGCAACGCTCGCCCAGTCGATCGCTGGTCTCAACCTGGCGCAGCAAGAGGCAGTGAACTACCTGGGCGGCCCCTGCCTGGTGCTGGCCGGCGCGGGCTCGGGCAAGACGCGGGTGATCACGCACAAGATCGGCCGGCTGATCCAGGCCGGGCTGCAGGCCGAACAGGTGGCTGCCATCACCTTCACCAACAAGGCCGCGGCTGAAATGCGCGAACGCGCCAAGGGGCTGATCGGGCGCAGCGCGCAGGGCGTGCTGATCTGCACCTTCCACGCTTTGGGCGTGCGCATGCTCAGGCAGGACGGCGCTGTGCTGGGGCTCAAACCGCAGTTCAGCATCCTGGACAGCGACGACGTGACCCGCATCCTGAAGGACGCCGGTGGCACCACCGACGCCGCCACCGCCCGCCAGTGGCAATGGACCATCAGCTCCTGGAAGAACCAGGGCCTCAACGCCACGCAGGCCGAGGCCCAGGCCAAGGACGCCGAGGAGGTGGCGCTGGCCCGCATCATGGCGCGCTACGAAGAGCGGCTTGCGGCCTACCAGAGCGTGGACTTCGACGACCTGATCGGCTTGCCGCTGAAGCTGCTGCGTGACTTCCCGCAAGTGCGCGAGCGCTGGCAGGCCGGCTTGCGGCATGTCCTGGTGGACGAGTACCAGGACACCAACGCCACGCAGTACGAACTGCTCAAGCTGCTGGTGGGCAGCCGCGGGCGTTTCACGGCCGTGGGCGACGATGACCAGTCCATCTACGGCTGGCGCGGCGCCACGCTGGACAACCTCAAGAAACTGCCCGAGGACTTTCCCCAGCTCAAGGTGGTCAAGCTCGAGCAGAACTACCGCTCGACCAGCGCCATCCTGCGAGCGGCCAACAACGTGATCGGGCCCAATCCCAAGCTGTTTCCGAAGACGCTGTTTTCGGAACTGGGCGAGGGCGAGCCGGTGCGCGTGCTCGATTGCGACAACGAGGAGCACGAGGCCGAACGTGCGGTGGCGCGCATCCAGAGCCTGCGCGCGGGCAATGGCGACTCGCCCCACCGCGAGTGGCGCGACTTTGCCGTGCTCTACCGCGCCAACCACCAGGCCAAGCCGTTCGAGAAGGCGCTGCGCAAGGCCCAGATTCCCTACAAGGTCTCGGGCGGCCAGAGCTTTTTTGACCGTGCGGAGGTCAAGGACTTATGCGCCTGGCTGCGGCTGATCGTGAACAACGACGACGACCCGGCTTTCATGCGCGCCATCACCGCACCCAAGCGCGGCATCGGGCATGCCACGCTGGGCGCGCTGGGAAACTTTGCCAGCCAGTTCAAGCTGAGCCTCTTCGAGTCTTTGCTGAGCCATTCGCTGGGCACGGTGCTGTCGGGCAAGACGCTGGGCTCGCTCCAGGAGTTCGGCCGCTATGTGAACGACCTGGAGTTTCGCGCGCGCCACACCGTGGGCGCCGAGGATGCGCTGCGGTTTCTGACGGACTGGCTCAAGGACATCGGCTACGAGCAGCATCTCTACGACGCCGAGGACAGCGAGCAGGTGGCCGCGGCGCGGTGGTCGAACGTGATGGATTTCTGCGAATGGATGGCGCAGCGCTGCGGTGGCCAGATCGACGATGCCGCGGGCGTCACCACCGCGGCCGAAACCAAGACGCTGCTGGAGGTGGTGCAGACCATTGCGCTGCTGTCCACCATCAGCGAGCGTGAGCAGGACCAGAACGTCGTGACGCTGTCGACGCTGCATGCGTCCAAGGGCCTGGAATGGCCGCACGTGGTGCTGGCAGGCTGCGTGGAGGGCATGCTGCCCTTCAAGATGGAAGACGAAGCCAGCGGCAGCGAGGTCATGGCGCTTCGCCTGCAGGAGGAACGGCGGCTCATGTACGTGGGCATCACCCGTGCCCAGCGCACCCTGGCGGTGAGCTGGGTGCGCCGGCGCAAGAAAGGCCGCGACTACATCGCAGGCGTGCCCAGCCGCTTCATCGCAGAGATGGCGCTGGACAAGGCCACCGTGAAGGAAGACCCGCGCGAAAAGCTTAAGGCCCTGCGCGCGGAATTTGCACGCCGGGCGGCCGAGGGCCAGGCGCAGGCCCAGGCGGCATCCACCCAGGATTGACCGCGCGGGGGCGCGATACGTCTTGTCGCGCCTTGGGCGGGGCGCACCGCCAGAGGCCCTGCGCGGGCGCCTAAGCTTGGCGCATGGACAGCGCGCAAGCCTTTGCCCTGGGCTACTTGGTGCTGGGCGCCCTGCTGGTGGCGGTCAGCCTGAGCCATTCCTACATTGCGCGCCTGCCCCTGAGCGCCGCCATGCTTTACTTGCTGGTGGGACTGGGCTTGGGACCGCTGGGTCTTGACTTGCTGCGGCTGGATCCGCTGGACGATTCGCGGCTCCTGGAAAGGCTCACCGAGGTGGCGGTGGTCGTCTCGCTTTTCGTGGCAGGCATGAAGCTGGACCTGCCGCTGCGCGACCGGCGTTGGCGCCTGCCGCTGCTGCTGGCAACGCTGTCCATGCTGGTGACGGTGGCGGCCATTGCGGCCATCGGCGTGTGGCTGCTGGGCTTGCCGGTGGGCGTGGCTGTGCTGCTGGGCGCGATCCTGGCACCCACCGATCCTGTGCTGGCGTCGGATGTGCAACTCACGCAGGCCGGCGACCGCGACCGGCTGCGTTTTGCGCTCACCGGTGAGGGCGGACTGAACGACGGCACGGCGTTTCCCTTCGTGATGCTGGGGCTGGCGCTGCTGGAACTGCATCCCAGAGGGGAAGTGGGATGGCTGACCTGGGCGACTGTGGACCTCATCTGGGCCAGTGTTGCGGGGATTGCCATCGGGGGCTTGCTTGGTGCAGGAGTCGGCAGGGCGGTGCTGCACCTTCGGCGCCATCATCGCGAGGCCTGGGGCTCGGACGAGTTCATTTCTCTGGGATTGATCGCACTTTCCTACGGCGCAGCCTTGCTTGCGCAGGGATACGGCTTCCTGGCAGTGTTCGCTGCCGGACTTGCACTGGGGCGCATTGACCGCGCTGAACAGGAGGTGGCGCACCAGCACCACGAAACGCCCGCCGAGCACGCAGAACCCGCGAATGCGACGCCGATGGCCGCCGTTCAACAGTTCAACTTGCAGTTGGAACGCGTGGCGGAAGTCAGCGTGGTCCTGGCCATCGGGCTGTTGCTGGCGCACGTGGATTTCATGCTGCAGGCACTCTGGTTTGTGCCGCTGCTGTTTTTAGTGATCCGACCTGCATCGGTTTGGATGTTACTGGCGTTGCTGCCGAGCGGTACCGTTCGGCGTCCCCAACCGGCTTTCATGGCGTGGTTCGGTATCCGCGGAATCGGCTCGATTTATTACCTGATGTATGCCATCAGCCACGGCCTGTCGGTTCAGGATGCGACGCCACTGGTGTCACTCACGATCACGGTGGTGGTCAGTTCCATGGTGGCCCACGGTGTGTCGGTCACGCCGCTGATGCACCGCTACGAGGAAGGGCTCAAAAGGCGGGCAGCAAGAAAAACCGAAAGGGGCGGGAAACCCCAGAACGTTCAACTATCGTCAAACGAGAAAAAGCCGCCCTGAAAAGCAAAACGCCCAACCGATCTGAGCAGATCGAGTTGGGCGGTTTGTGGCTGTAAGAGCCTGACGATGTCCTACTTTCACACGGGGA
>CAYVGD010000202.1:0-5479 GCA_964450095.1 uncultured Polaromonas sp. | reverse complement strand
ATGCCGCCGCAGGAGCCGCTGCCCGGGATGGCGTGCTGCTCGATGTCCTTGAGCTCCTGGTCGCTGAGCTTGCCGGCGGCGTTCTGGCCCACGGCCTCGAAGACGCTGACGATGTTGAGGTCCTCGCCCTTCCACTTGCCCGGCAGGATGGTGCCGCCGTAGACAAAAATGGCTGGCACGTTGGCGCGCAGCATGCCCATGAGGCCGCCGGGCATGTTCTTGTCGCAGCCGCCGACCACCAGCACGCCGTCCATCCACTGGCCCTGCACGCAGGTCTCGACGCAGTCGGCGATCACCTCGCGCGAGACCAGCGAGTACTTCATGCCCTCGGTGCCCATGGCCATGCCGTCGGAGATGGTCGGCGTGCCGAAGATCTGCGGGTTGCCGCCGGCCTCCTGGATGCCTTCCACCGCCGCGTCTGCCAGCTTCTGCAGGCCGCTGTTGCAGGGCGTGATCGTGCTGTGTCCGTTGGCCACGCCGACCATGGGCTTGCCGAAATCGTTTTCGGTGTAGCCCATGCCGTAATACATGGAGCGGTTGGGCGCGCGGGACTTGCCCTCGGTGATGTTGGCGCTGCGCCGGTTGATCGGCTGGATGGGGATGGTCTTGTCGCTCATGTCTGGGAAGGCAAGAAGGTTGGAATGCGCGGGATTGTAGGAGCGCAGGCCATTCCCCCAGACCCGCCGGGCCCAGGGTGAACCCTGGGCCCGCTGGCACAATCCCCGGCATGCTGACGCATCCCGCCATCGACCCCGTGGCCCTCCAGGTCGGCCCGCTGGCGGTCCACTGGTACGGCCTGACCTACCTCGCCGCCTTTGGGCTTTTCTACTTTCTTGCCACGCGCAGGCTGCGCCACGAGCCCTTTGCCAGCGTGCGGCAGCCCGCGCCTTGGACGCCCAAGGATGTGGAGGACCTGCTCTTCATCGGCGTGCTCGGCGTGGTGCTGGGCGGGCGGCTGGGTTACTGCCTCTTCTACAAACCGGGCCACTACCTGTCGCATCCGCTGGAGATCCTGCAGATCTGGCAGGGTGGCATGAGCTTTCATGGCGGCCTGGTGGGCGTGCTGCTGGCACAGGCGTGGTTTGCGCGATCGCGCGGCCGTCCCTGGCTGGAAGTGATGGACCTGATCGCCCCCTGCGTGCCCACGGGCTTGGCGGCCGGGCGCATCGGCAACTTCATCAACGGCGAGCTCTGGGGCCGCGCAGCCAGCCCCGACCTGCCCTGGGCCATGGTGTTTCCCACCAGCGGCAGCCCGGTGCCGCGCCATCCCTCGCAGCTCTACCAGTTCCTGCTGGAGGGGCTGCTGCTTTTTGTGCTGCTGTGGCTGTATGCGCGCAAGCCGCGTGAACGCGGGCGGGTTTCGGCAGCTTTCCTGGTCGGTTACGGCGTGATGCGCTTCGTGGCCGAGTACTTCCGCGAACCCGACGACTTCCTGGGCGTGCTGGCCCTGGGCCTGTCCATGGGCCAGTGGCTGTGCCTGCCCATGATCGCGGCCGGCCTGGGCCTGTGGGCCTGGTCCGCCAGGCGCTGGCCCGCAGCCGCCTAGAGCCGCCTCGGCGCTGGGGCTCTGACCACCCGGGCATGCCTACAGGGCCGCCAGCGCGGCAGGGATTGCCCCGTGGCCCTGCGGCCGAGCTCTGGCTACATTTGCCGGGTTCCGCCGTTTGGTGGCCCCGCAGCCGACGCCTGCCGGCAGACCGCCCTGAACACAGCACCCACAACAAGGAGACGAGCAAGCATGACGAGCAACACCGACACCGACCTGGCTTCGGCCTCTTCCCGCCGCGACGTGCTGCGCCTTGCCGCCGCCGGACTGGCCACGCTCACCGGCACGGTCCATGCGCAGGCCCCCGGCTGGCCCACCAAGCCCGTGACCCTCATCGTGCCCTTCCCGGCGGGGGGCGGCACCGACGCCTTCGCCCGGCCGCTGTCGGCGCAGTTCTCCAAGCTCACCGGCCGCCAGATGGTGGTGGACAACCGCGGCGGCGCCGGCGGCACCCTGGGTGCGAGCGCAGCGGCCAAGGCCGCGCCCGACGGCTACACGCTCTTCATGGGCGCGGTGCACCATGCGATCGCGCCGTCCATGTACCCGCGCCTGGACTACGACATCGAAAAGGACTTCGTGCCGCTGGCCCTGGTGGCCAACGTGCCCCAGGTGCTGGTGGTCAACCCGCGCACGCAGGCTGGCGATTTCAAGGAGTTCCTCGAGCGCGTGCGCAAGTCGCCGGGCCGCTTCAACTACGGATCGGCCGGCGCGGGCACTTCGCACCACCTGGCGGGCGAGCTGTTCAAGCAGCAGACGCGCACCTTCATCACGCACATTCCCTACCGCGGCGCGGGCCCGGCGCTGCAGGACCTGATTGCAGGCAACGTGGACATGATGTTTGACGGCCTGGGCTCGTCGGCCCAGCACATCAAGGGCGGGCGCATCAAGGCGCTCATGGTCTCGGGGGCCAGGCGCAACCCCGCCTTCCCGGACGTGCCCTGCGCGGCCGAGCTGGGCTTGCCCGAGTACACCGTGACCACCTGGTACGGCGTGTGGGCGCCCAAGGGCGTGCCGGCCGATGTGCAGACCCGTATTCTGGAGGAGCTGCGCCGCGCCACCGCCACCGACGAGCTCAAGACCGCCTGGGCGGCCAACGGCGCCGAGTTCGGCAGCCTGAGCCCCGCGCAGTTCGGCAGCTTCGTGAGCGGCGAGGTGCGCCGCTGGGCTGCGGTGGTCAAGACCTCGGGCGCCAAGCTCGACTGAGCGTCGCCCCGGCCCGAAGCTTTCGCGCGCATGCAGACAGCCCCTGACTCCTGCCTCCCGCCCCGCAGCCGATGAGCGGGCAGGTTCTTTTCGAGCGCGAAGGGCCGCTCGCGCGCGTCACGCTCTCGCACCCGGCCCGCTTCAACGCCATGTCGCGCGCCATGTGGCGCCAGTTGCGCGAGGTGTTCCTGGCGCTGCAGGCCCAGGAGGATGTGCGCGTGGCCGTGGTTCAGGGCGCGGGCGGGCAGTTCTGCGCGGGCGGCGACATCGCCGAATACCCCAGCTTCCGCTTTGAAGAGGCGACGCTGCGCGCCTTCCACGAGGACGAGGTATGGGGTGGCCTGTCGGCCATGCTGGACTGCGATGTGCCGCTGCTGGCCCGCATCGAGGGCCACTGCATGGGCGCGGGCATGGAGATCGCCAGCTGCTGTGACCTGCGCCTGGCCGAGGCCGGCGCGCGCTTTGGCGCGCCGATCGCCAAGCTGGGCTTTCCCATGGCCCCGCGCGAAGCGGCCCTGGTGGCCCGTGCCGCCGGCGATGCCACCGCCCGCGAGATGCTGCTGGCCGCGCACGTCCTGGACGCGCCCACCCTGGCCGCCCGCGGCTTCCTGCACCGGGTCTGCGCCACGGGCGATCTGGCCGCGCAGTGCCAGGCCCTGGCCGTGCGCATGGCGCAGCTGGCGCCCCAGGCCGCCCGCATGAACAAGCGCACCCTGCGCGCCCTGAGCGCCGGCAGCGCGCAGGCCGCCGAGGCCCTGGCAGCCCAGGCCTACGACTATGCCGATTCGGCCGAACACCGGGAGGGCATCGCGGCCTTCCTGGCCAAGCGGCCTCCGGATTTTTCCTCTTCCCCTTGAAACCGATGAGCAACCCCAACCTCTTTGCCGCGCTGCGCGCGGCCTTTCCCGCCGACCTGGACCGCGTGGCCGTGGAGACCGACGCGGGCCTTCAGTATTCTTGGCGCGACCTCGACCGAGCCACCGCCATGATGGCCAACCTGCTCGACGCGCTCGGCCTGGAGCCGGGTGCGCGGGTGGCGGTGCAGGTGGAGAAATCGGTCGAGGCCCTGATGCTCTACCTCGCCACGTTGCGGGCAGGCTGCGTGTTCCTGCCGCTCAACACCGCCTACCAGAGCGCCGAGATCGAGTACTTCGTGGGCAACGCCGAGCCGGCGGTGGTGGTGTGCAGTTCCAAGAACTTCGGCTGGGTCAGCCAGATCGCGTTCAAGACCGGCGCCAAGGCGGTGTTCACGCTCGACGACGACCGCAGCGGCAGCCTCCTGGAGCGGGCGGCGCATTTCAGCGACCGCCACACGCCGGCCCGGCGTTCTGCGGACGACCTGGCCGCCATCCTCTACACCAGCGGCACCACCGGCCGCAGCAAGGGGGCCATGCTCACCCACGGCAACCTGCTGAGCAATGCGCAGGTGCTCAGGGACTACTGGGTCTGGCAGCCCGATGACGTGCTGGTGCATGCCCTGCCCATCTTCCATGTGCATGGTCTGTTCGTGGCCATCCACGGCGCACTGCTCAACGGCAGCAAGATGATTTGGCTGTCGAAGTTCGATCCGAAGCTGGCCATCGCCAAATTCGCCGAGGCCACAGTCTTCATGGGCGTGCCCACGCTCTACGTGCGCATGCTGGCCGAGCCCTCGCTCACGCGGCAGGCCTGCAGCCGCATGCGGCTGTTCATCTCCGGTTCGGCGCCGCTGCTGATCGAGACCTTCCGCCAGTGGCAGGAGCGCACCGGCCACACCATCCTTGAGCGCTACGGCATGAGCGAGACCATCATGCTCACCTCCAACCCCTACCGTGCCGATGCGCGTTTTGCCGGGCAGGTCGAGCGCCGTGGCGGCACCGTGGGTTTCGCGCTGCCGGGTGTGGGCCTGCGGGTGCGCGGGGAGGGCGGTCAGGACCTGCCTGCCGGCGAGATCGGCGGCATCGAGGTGCGAGGGCCCAACGTGTTCAAGGGCTACTGGCGCATGCCCGAGAAGACCCGCGAGGAATTCACCGAAGACGGCTGGTTCAAGACCGGTGACGTGGGCCTGGTGGATGAGCGCGGCTACGTCAGCATCGTGGGCCGCAGCAAGGACCTCATCATCAGCGGCGGCTACAACGTCTACCCCGCCGAGATCGAGGGCTACATCAACGAGCTGCCGGGCGTCACTGAAAGCGCCCTGGTCGGCGTGCCCCATCCGGACTTCGGCGAAGTGGGCGTGGCGCTGGTCACGCTCCAGCCCGGCGCCCGCCTGAGCGGCGAGGAGGTGCTGGCCACGCTCAAGGCGCGCCTGGCCAACTTCAAGATTCCCAAGCGCTGCTTCATCGTGGACGAGCTGCCGCGCAACACCATGGGCAAGGTGCAGAAGAACCTGCTGCGCGAGCAGCACAAGGGGCTGTTCGCGTCCTGAGTTTCGTCGGTGATGGGTGGGCGCCGGGTGTCGGGGCTTGCCCGGCACCGACCACCCAGCGGCTCGGCGCCTGCGGGGAAGGCAAGCAGCCGCGGCCGGGTTTCGCGGCGAAGCGGCTCATTTCCTGGGTGGGAAAGCCCCGAGACCGGTGCCCGCGCAACCCTCCGGGCGCCTGCCCGCAAGCCATGCCGGCGCAGCGCCGCAGCGGCTGCGCGACGCAGTCAGCGCAGCACCATCACCGGGATGTGCGAATGCGTGAGCACGTTCGTGGTCTCGCTGCCCAGCAGCAGGCGCTTGAGGCCCTTGCGGCCGTGCGAGGCCAT